>NZ_JBISCC010000121.1:0-306907 GCF_044385915.1 Thalassobellus citreus
ATCCACTTTAAAATAGGCATCCATAGCACCTATTTCCATGGTATTAATACCAAATTTTTTTAACTGAGCCATAACTGTGTTTAAAATATCTCTGTTTTTTATGGCAATTTCATCTGAAACCCTACCTTCTACGATACCCCAGTTTTTTGGATCAAAGTTAAAAATTGTAGCTTTTGAAATATTTTTAGCACTTTCTATAATAGAGTTATTATCATCTAATTGAGCTTCAACAAATAAATCTTCATCATTACAAGACATTATTAATATTGTAAATAAGAATAAAATGTTTGAGATTTTAAGTGATTTTGCTAAAAAAAATTGCATTTTGTTTTGAGAGTTAAATTTTAATTAATTTAATAACAACTTTTAATAGGTCATTAAAATTTCATTAATATACGATTAAATGTAACTTTTGGACGCTAAAAAATTTCGAATTGCAAATATAATTCACAATACACCTTTATCATAAGATTGTTAATAACTATTAGTAAATCACATACTTATAACAAAAAAAAAGACTCCTTGTTAGATAATTCTCATTATAATAAAAAAAATAATAGTATATTTCAACATTAAACCTTTCAAATAGACTTGAAATACTTAGTTTTATAAAAAATGTACGTTATCGAGAAAATTATAATTGTTAACGAAATTTTATGCTATTAGCTGTTAAATCTTAATGATAATTATATATTTGAAAAGTTTTTATAAACTTCCCTCCCCCATTTAAGAACTAATTTAAAATTATAAACCTACTTTAATTGTAATGATCTACAAGACTACTTTTAAGCCACTATTAGATTTTTTAGTGTCTCTATTTGCCTTAACAATTCTTTCTCCTATAATTATAATAGTTACCATTCTACTATTTATAGTAAATAATGGTAAACCATTTTTTTTGCAAAAAAGACCTGGAAAAAATGAAAGAATATTTAATATCATCAAATTTAAAACCATGACCGACAAAACAGACTCTGATGGAAAATTGCTTTCAGACTCAGATCGGTTAACAAAAATTGGTTTAATTGTTCGAAAAGCTTCAATTGATGAAATACCACAATTATTCAATGTAATAAAAGGAGACATGTCTATTATTGGACCTCGACCTCTATTACCACAATATTTACCATACTACACTAAAGAAGAAAAAAAAAGACATTTAGTCAAGCCTGGAATTACAGGGTTAGCTCAAGTAAATGGTCGTAATTTTTTAGATTGGGAACCTAGATTAAAATTGGATGTAAAATATGTTGAAAGTGTTTCATTAAAAGTAGACTTTAATATTTTTATAAAAACAATCTACAAGGTTTTAGCATCTAAAGATGTTGCTACTGATGCTACCAAAGCTCAACCCTATTTAGATGAATTAAGAAAAGATGATATAATTATTTAACTTTATCAACAAATTAATATATTATATACTCCCCCTTCTTTTCAAGGAAAAAATATTATATTTTAATTACATCTCAAAAATTAAGAAAAATGAGTATAAATAAAATTAAAAAAGTTAGAATTTATGGTGCTGGTGGGCATTCTCAAGTAATAAAAGAAGTTTTAGAAATTAACAACTTTACTATTACAGAAACTTTTGATGATAAGCCAGAAACTACTCATTTTGCATCAAAAAATGTTCACATGGGTGCTCGAAATCATTTAACAGAATTTCCACATGACGGAGATCCCATGATAATTGCAGTTGGTATAAATAAAGATAGAGCAGAAATTGCTGGTTTTTTAAAATGTAAATTTGAAAAAGCAATTCATAAATCTGCTATAATTTCACATAGCGCTAAAATTGGAACTGGGACTGTTGTTTTTGCAGGTGCTATTATACAATCAAATACCGTTGTTGGAAAGCATGTTATTGTCAATACTGGAGCTAGTATAGATCATGACAACATAATTGGTGATTATGCACACATTTCTCCAAAAGCAGCTTTATGTGGCCATGTAGAAGTTGGTGAAGGCTCTCATATTGGAGTTGGCGCAGTAGTTATTCCTCTTGTTAAAATTGGAAAATGGTGTACTATAGGTGCAGGAACCATTGTTTTAAATGATGTTCCTGATTATGCAACTGTAGTAGGAAACCCTGGTAAAATTATTAAAATAACAAAACCATAATTTTAATGGACAATATTAATAACATCTCTGATATTACATTTGTTGGTTCAGGAATATCAACATCCTTTACTCTTATAAATTTATTAAATCAAATAGAAAAAAACGTACTTAAAGATAAAACTACTATAACTATAGTTGATAAATATTCTGAGTTTAATACAGGTATTCCATATAGTTCTAGATCTGGGTTTTCAACACTTTTAATAACATCACTACTCAATTTTCTTCCTGAACCCGAGCTTACTATGTTTTACAGATGGCTCAAAAAAAACAAAGGCTGGTTGTTAGAAGAGTTCAAAAAAGAAGGTGGTGACTTATCTAAGCAATGGCTGTCTAATCACCAAGTAGAGATAGACAAAAACCAATGGGAAGATTTATTTATACCTCGTCGATTTTTTGGTTGTTATATTGATGAAAGAGTAAAAGAAATAATTAATGATTTAGAAAGAAAAAAGAAAATTAGTGTACGTTTTATTAATAGTGAAATAGTTAATATCACTAAACCTGAAGACTTTTTTAAGGTTTCAATGGAAAATGGAAAAAACCTTTTATCAAAAAGAATTGTTCTTTCTGTTGGTTCTCTTCCGTTTAAAAACCTTTGGAAAGACAAGGATATTATAGAAGAAGAAAATCTAATGTTTGTTAACAATCCTTACAAACCTGAGTTAAAATCAAGTTTAGATAGAATTAAAACATTTTTAGAAAAAAGAAAAATAGCGAATAAAAAAACTAATGTACTTATTATTGGTGCAAATGCAAGTGCTTTAGAGTTGTTATATAAATTAAATGATACCTCAATTAAGAAAAGTGAATCTAATTTTAATGATTTTACTTTTTTATCTACTCAAGGTAAAATTCCAGATTCTATAATAGACCAAGAAAGAAAAATGCAATTCAAAGCAACTAATTTACTTGATTTACATAGAAATGACTCTCTAACAGCAGACAAAATAGCTAAAGCCGCCTTTGAAGATATTAAACGCTCTGAAGAAATAAGTTTGGGAGCAGCTTCTACAGTTGAAACTATTTCATCAGCCTTTGGGTCTCTTCTTTCAAAATTAAGTTATTCTGAATTAGAAAAGTTTGCTTGTCAGTATGGCAATCAAATTGGTAAAAAGCAACGTTGTGCTGGTATACATTATACAAATACTGTTTTAAAATTAAAAGAAGAAAACCGTTTTAAGCATATCGCTGGACGTTTTATTGATATTGAGCTTAATAATG
The DNA here is from genome assembly GCF_044385915.1 of Thalassobellus citreus. Lineage (NCBI taxonomy): Bacteria > Pseudomonadati > Bacteroidota > Flavobacteriia > Flavobacteriales > Flavobacteriaceae > Thalassobellus > Thalassobellus citreus. The sequence continues at coordinate 3,346 of NZ_JBISCC010000121.1, forward strand.
ATGAGTATGTATTAAAATATTTAGACACAGAAACTCAAAAAGAATTAATTTACGACAAAAAAATCCACTTAATTATCAACTGCATCGGTGGAATGGATTTAACTCAAAAAAACTTACCGCAATTACATAAAAATTTAATGAAAAATAATTTATGTGATATAAATGATTCTAAAATAGGATTTAAGGTCAATGATTCATTAGAAGCATCTAGTGATTTACATATAATGGGACCATTATTAGCAGGAAATGTAATTAACAATAATGCGGTATGGCATGTCGAACATTGTGGTAGAATAATTTGGCTATCAGGAATGCTTTCTAAAACTCTGTTTAATTCTATTAGGAAAGAAAATTTAAACCTAGTTAATTTACTAAATCCAGATGGAAGTAAACTGGTTAAATCTCAATTTGAAATTATAACAGATAAAAATAATTGGGACTCAACTCTAAAGGAAATAGGTTGCTATGACTTCTATCATACATATGATTATCATAAATTATCGGCCCAGAATGGTGAAAACCCTACATTAATTAAATATGTTGAAAATAATGTAATTATTGCTTTACCATTAATTATTAGAGATATTTATAGTACAATTTATAAAGATGCCACATCTGTTTATGGTTATGCGGGACCAATATCAAACGGAATAGACGAAAAGTTTAATAATTATAACTTTATCAAATCGTTAAAGAGTTATTTCAATGAAAATAATATTATATCTGTTTTTTCAAGATTAAACCCCTACATACCAAATCAAAATGAAATTTTATTTGGCTATGGTGATTTAGCTCCTCAGGGAAAAGTAGTAAATATAGACTTAAAACTAAGCCTTGATGAACAAAGGAGTAAATACAGAAGCAGGCTAAAAACATATATAAACAAAGCCAGACGAGAATATTCTATAATATCAGGCTCATCAAATGAAGATTTAGATATTTTCATAAAACTTTACTATGAAAACATGGATAGAGTTAATGCAAAAAAGTATTATTATTTCAGTAAAAACTATTTTGAAAAAATTATTAACAGTACTGATTTTAAAACCTCAATTTTATTTGTAGTGGATAATAAAACTAAAGAAGTTATTGGTAGTGCTATGTTTATTGAAACAAATAAAATTATACAATACCATTTATCTGGTACAAAAAAAGAATATGCAAAATTAAACCCTATCAAATTATTAATTGATGAAATGAGAATTAAAAGTACAGAACAAGGTTTTCAGTTTTTTAATCTAGGAGGTGGTTTAGGTGGATCTGATGACGATTCATTATTTCACTTTAAATCATCATTTTCTAAAGATTTTAGTGAGTTTCACCTGTGGAAATGGATCACAAATAAAAAAATATATGACAAATTAGTTTCTACAAAAAAAGGTTGTAAAAAACGAAACTACTTCCCTCTTTATAGAGCTATTGAAGATATAAACGTACAATTGTGATTCATAACAATCCATTTATTTCACCAGTATTCATTAAGACCTGGATAAAACATTTCAATAAAAGTAAACCTACTTATTCTTTTGATTTTATTAAAGGATTGTCTTTTTTTAAAACACCTTTACCTCTATTTATAAATATTGGTAAAAACCTAACAAAGGGCATTTCTTATTATATAAATGAAAGCTCTAAAATATTAGATTTTAAAGGTAAAGTATTATTAATTTATGATGTACCAAGATTTTTTAATCTTAAAGAAAGCAATCTCCCAAAAAGAATTAAATCAATAAAAATTAAACAATATCCAGGATTTTTAATCAATCTTGAAAAATATATTGACCTAAATGATTATTTAAGTAAAAATTTCAGTAAAAGTAGTAAGCAAAAATTTAATAGATATAAATCAAGACTAGAACTATGCTTTGATATTAAGGAAAAAATGTTAATTGGTAATATTGAAAAATCAGAATATGATTTCGTTTTTAATCACTTTAAAGCATTACTTACCAAAAGATTTGATGACAAACAAATAGTAAACAACAATTTAAATCCTGAAGAATGGAATTTTTACTATGAAGTGGTTTATCCAATGTTACTTGAAAAAAAAGCCGCTTTATATGTTATTTATAATGGAGACATTCCTATTTGTGTAAGGTTATTATATTTTTCAGATACAATTATATTTGATGCTATAACAGTATTTGACATTGATTATTCAAAATTTCATATTGGCAAAGTTTCAATCATGAAAATGTTAGAATGGAGTTTTAAACATGAATATAAAATTTTTGACTTTTCAAAAGGTTACTATGATTATAAAGAAAGTTGGAGTGATTTAAAATATGATTTTGAATACCATGTGTTCTTTGATTCTAAGTCAATAATATCATATATTCTTGGTATTACTATTGCTATATATTTTAAATTCAAACAATTTTTAAGAGAGAAGGAATTAAACAAAAAGCTTCATGAATTAACTTATCGATTGAGAAAAAACAAAACAAAAACATATGATACGGTTTTTATTAAAGAAATAGCTCCTAATGATTTCGATTCATCTAAACTTAAAGAAATAAAACTAGATAACAGTAATACTTTTTTAAAAAAACACGCATATGATTTTCTTTTTATCACTAAAGAACATTTCAAAAATTTAAAGGTTTATAAAGTAAATAATATATACATGCTAGAAGTGAATGAACATAGAAAAATTTTATCCTTAAAAATTTAGATATGCTAAAAAAGATACTCAGTACTGAACATTTCCAATTTAGATTGTTTGAAAAAAGGGGGTTGCAGGAATTTTACAAAGGTGTCTATAATCACCATAATAAAGATTCTTTTCTTTCTAAGGACGAATTTAAAATAATAAAAAAAACTTCAAACCAAAGATTATCAAGAGTAAATTTCGTGCCACCATACTTAAATTTAGCTATAGACGAAAGCTCTAAACTAAAAAAAATAGAAATTAATAGTATTGACAAAGGCTATTTAGCAAATTTAAAAAAGCATTCAAGCATTGAAGAGTATTTATTATCACAATTTAGTGCTAAAAACAGAACTAAAATTAGATCCAATGTAAAGCGCTTAGAATTATGCTTTAATATTTCATATAGATTTTACTATGGAAATATACAAAAAAAAGATTATGATTTTTTGTTTAAAAACCTCTATTCATTAATAAACACAAGGTTTACAGAGATTAATAAAGAGCACCAAGCTTTAAAAACTTGGGATAAATATAAAGAAAGTGTTTATAAAATGATTTTAAATAAATCTGCTTCAATTTTTGTAATTTATGATGATGAAAAACCAATAGATATTTGTATCAATTATCACTTCGACAATGTATTTCTTAATCATATTAGGTCTTTTGATATAGACTACTCTAAATTCAGATTAGGGTATATTGATATTTATAAACAAATAGAATGGTGCTTTGAAAATGGTTTTGGAATTTTTGACTTAGACATGGGGACACTTCGATACAAAAAAGAGTGGTGTAACGAAGTTTACACTTTTAAGCATCATATTATATTTAATAAAAAAAATATTTTAAATCACATATTAGTAGCGTTAACAAAAACATATACCTCAATGACAAAAAAAATATTTCAAATTAAAAGTACAAAAAAGAAAGCTCCACATAATAAAATTGAAACAGATAAAAAATATTCATTACAAAATATAACTTTAGAAAACTTTAATACAAATATAGAGAACTACACAGAGCTGGATATAGAATCAGAAAAGAATAAACATCTCAGAAGCTATTTTTATGATTTTTTATATTTAACCAAAAATTCAAAAATATCAACCAAAATTTACAACGACTATTCTACAAATAAATATATATTTAAAGGAAAGAATAAAATTCAAGAACTTGAATTAACAACTTAATTCTATTAAGAAAAATGGTTAATTATATTTTAAACAAAGAGAATTTTTATACAGATCTATTTGAAAACAATAAAATTTCAAATGCGATTGAGAATATAAGTATTTCTAATTCAAATAAAGAAATATTTAAATCTGAACAGAATATAATTTTTGAAAATAAAATAAACTCCATACAATTAGTCCCTAACTATTTAAAAATACATATAGATAAAAAATTAAAAAGCAATACTGTATTTCAAAAAAAAGGATATGCTGTAGACTTAAATGGTTATGAAGATATAGGACAATATTTGAAAGCCAATTGTAGTAATAGCACCAAAAAAAACACCCTTAGAAGTATAAAAAAATTAGAAACTTGTTTTAGTATTCAATATAAAATGTTCTATGGAAGTATTGATTTTGATACTTATTCATTTATAATGAATAGTTTACTAGAAATGCTAATAAAAAGATTTGAACAACGTACAGGTAGGAATAGAGTTATTGAAAATTGGGATCATTATTTGAGTAAATGTTATAATCTTATTTTGAATAAAAAAGCATCCCTATTTGTAATATTTAATAACAACCAACCTATTAAAATAACTTTAAACTTTTATTATAATAGTATAGTTTATAGTGCTATATCATCCTATGATATAAGTTTTTATAAATTTAGTTTAGGTAATATTGACACTTACAAACAACTAGAGTGGTGCATAAATAATAAATTTTCAATATTTGACCTTGGATATGGTGACTTTAACCAGAAAAAGACTTGGTGTAATTTAATTTATGACTTTGAAAACCATGTGATATATCTTTCTAAATATCAGATGATAGCAAAAATTTTTACTTTTTTTATAAACTTTAAATATAAATTTATAAATTATTTGATATCTAAAAACATAAACACAATTTTCACTAAATACAAATCAATATTTAATAATAAAAAGAAATCTAAGAAAGTTGAGCAATATAAAACTGACATTATTTCAAAAGAACTTGTTGATTATAAACGCCTTGTTAAAGTAGATTTTTACAACAAAGAATATAACTTTTTAAAAGAAAATGTCTATGATTTCATTTATAAAAATAATGAACACATAGAAAATATTAGTACTTATAAATTTAAGAATAAAACAAATAGCTATATAATTGAAGGAGAAAAAAATTACAGGCAAGATAATTTTTAATAATCACCATTTAAATTAGGTTTATCTAGATAAATTAAGAAGAAAGAATAAATATGACAAGAGAGGTATTTATGTGGAATTACATTAAAAAAAATATAGTACCTAACTATTATAATGAATTATATATAAATTCTAAAAAAATTTATTCCCTAAAAAATGATTCTGAAAAAAAAAATATTTCCTCTTTAATTTTATACACCTCTCTTTTTCCTAGCTTTATTCAATCTAAAATACACAATAATGAAGACTATATATTAAAAAAAATAATTCATCGCAACTACGATGGTGCAGGTATTTTAATTAAAGATAACTATTCAATAGAAGATTATTTAAACACATTTTATAAGCAAAAATTTCGATCAAATATTAAACGCTATAAAAGACATTTAGAAAGTTCTTTTGATATTAAATATGAAACATATTTTGGAGATATTTCTAAAGAAAATTTTAACTTCTTAATAGATAATTTATACATATTACTAAAAAAAAGATTTAAACAAAAAAATAAAAAAAATCATTTTTTAGAGAATTGGGAAAATAACATTAAAGATTTACGTACCCAAATAAACAATAAAAAAGCATCATTGCTTGTTATTTATGATTGCAAAAAACCAATAAGTATATCTATAAGTCAACATAATGATGCAGCAGGCATTAGGTTTAGCGATTGTACCGCCTATGATATTGATTATTCAAAATTTGGTTTAGGCCATTTATCAAATTATAAAAAACTAGAATGGTGCCTAAATAATAATTATATCTTTTTAGATCTTGGTAATGGAATATCAAATATAAAAAAAGAATGGTGTAATACATTATATGATTTTGAATATCAATTATATTACAAAAAAAAATCCACCCTTGCCTACATAATAGCTTATTATGAAATTTTTAAAATAAAAGTCAAGAATTTGATTAAACATTTATTTATAAAAAATCAAGTTGAAAAAAACAAATCTAAAAGCCCTAAATTAAAACCATCATATTCTTTATATAAATTAAATTCTAACAAAAATATTCAAAATGGTAATCATGTTTTAGTAAATATTAATAAGCAGAACTTTGAATTTTTAAGACTCCCAGTTTATAACTATTTATTTTCTTGCAACGAACATATTAACAATATTACCATTTATGAAGTAAAAAATGAATTGAATACATATTTGATTAAGGGACAAAATAATTTCACAAAATTAATTTTAAATACATAACTCTTTCTATAATTAGAAAAAACATGGTATACTTGAAAAAACACTTATTTCTTTGGAACTATATAACAAAAGGAGAAACCCCAGAGTGCTATGAAGAATTAGCAATTAAAAATAAAATTTATGGCGCAAAAAATAATATAAAAATTTCGACTAAATCGCCAATTGTAACTAGCGTAAGTTTATTCCCTAAATTTATTACACCTCCAAAAGCTTTAAATACTTATAGCTTAAAAACCTTTAAACATTATGGTTTTGAAGGAGCAGGTATATATATTGAAATAGAAAAAAACGAAACAATTGATTCTTATATGAGTTCACATTTTAAGACTCAATTAAGAAAAAACATAAAGCGCTATATAAATCGTCTTGAAAAATCGTTTGATATTAAATATGAATATAACTTTGGTAACATATCTCAAAGCAAATATGATTTTTTGTTGACTGCTTTAAAAGGTATGATGACAAAAAGATTCGAACAGAAAAATATGGCTAATATTTTTTTAAAAAAATGGGAAGAAAACACAAAAGGTATTTATAACTTAATAAATAAAAAGAAAGCCTCACTTATAGTGATTTACGATGGTGAAAAACCTATAAGTATTTCACTTAATTATCATGAAAGTAATGCTATCTTATTTGGGCATTCTGGCTCATTTGATGTTGATTATTTAAAGTTTGGTCTTGGTCATATAGATCTTTATTTGCTATTAAATTGGTGTTTAAAAAACAAATACATGTTTTTAGATTTAGGCACAGGAATATTAGATTACAAAAAAAAATGGTGCAATACATTTTATGATTTCGACTATCATCTTTTTTATAAAAAAAAATCAATTTTAGCATTCATCATTTTATCTTTTGAAATTTTCAAAATAAAAATAAAAAACACTATCAAATTAATTAACCCAAAAGGTGTAATTTTAAAAATAAAAAACATATTTAATTCGAAAAAAGACTTTAAACCTAATTCTGTTTCTGATTATAACATTGAAACTATTGAAACACATAAAATAGATGAAACTTTGTTAAAAACAATAAATATTAATACACCAGAATATCAAACTTTAAGACTTCCTATCTATAATTATTTATATACGAGTCAAGAAAACATTAAAGATATTTCTGTATATAAAATTGAAAACGAATTACAAACCTTTTTAGTTCAAGGAAAAAAGAATACTTTAAAAGTAATCTTTAATATTTAATATAACCATTTGAAATGTCCCTAATAGAAAAAAAAGCATTTATAGATAAACTTAAGTATAGAGGTAGAATAACATCTCCATACTCTATTATTTCTAATGCAAATTCAAATAAAACTTTATACACTTCAAATATTGAACAAAAAGAGAGTAACGCTTTAACAAAACTAATAACATTATTTCCAACTTACTTATCTTTTAATATAGAGAGCAACAAGAATTTAAAAGTTATAAAGGTTAAACAGCAAAACTTGCCAGGTTTAGCAATTAAAACAGATAATTACAATGATATAAACTCATTTATGTCTGATAATTTCACTCCTAAAGTAAGAACATCAATAAGAAGGAGTTTAAAAGGTTTAGAAACATGTTTTGATATAAAATACAAAATGGTATTTGGTGAAACATCTCATGATGATTACACTACTATAATGGAATCACTCAAAACTTTATTAACGAAAAGATTTAACCAACGAAATGAAGTTAATGTCTTTCTAAACATTTGGGATGAAAATTTTGAATCTATTTTTAAGTTAATTAATAAAAAGAAAGCTTCATTATTTGTTATCTACGCAGATGAAAAAATTATTGGAGTATCAGTTAATTATCATTTTAGAAATATTTTTATTGGAGATGTTATTGCATATGATATTGACTTTTCTAAATTTGGTGTAGGAAACACTATCATATACAAACTTATAGAATGGTGTTTGAATAATAATTATTCATTATATGATTTTGGTAATGGAGATTTAGCATTTAAAAAAAGGTGGAGCAACCTATTTTATTCTTTTGAATATCATGTTTTTTATAACAAAAATTCTTTGTTAAGCTATTTAACAGCGATAGCATTAGTATTACAAATTAAGATAAAGAATTTATTAAAACTATGTAATGTTCAAACATTATATGAATATTTAAAAAACACATCTAAAGGAAAAAAAATAGAGATAAAAAACAACTATATTTTAAATAATATTGAGAAGATAGAAAAATACGAAAAGCTAGAACAAATAAATATTTCTGATGCTTCTTTTTCGCATCTCAGAAAATTATTTTACACTTTTTTATACACTAATAATGACCACATTAAAAATGTTAGGATATTAAAAAACACAGACAAGCACTTTTTTTTCATTGGTAAAAACAAGTCCCAAGAAATTATTTTCAACCAGTAATCTATTTACATGAAACTTATCCGAACAAACTTTTTCAATACATTAAAAGAAAATCATTCTAATATTAAAGGTTATAAAAAGTTAAATTATACCCCTAATAATATAAAGCTATCTGATTTCGAAGGGAAAGTAGATGATAACACTATTCTAAATAAAGTTATATCTAATATGCTATTTCCTTCATACTTAAAACCTGAATTTAGTAATGAACCAAATATTAAAATAGCTATAATACCTCAAAAAAAAATAACAGGGTATTCAATACTATTAAAAGATTCTAAAAATATTGAAGACTTTTTATTAAAAGAATATAATAGTCGCTATAGAAAAGAAATCAGGAGGCATTTAGGGAAATTTGAAGCTTGCTTCAATGCTAACTATAAAATTTTTTTCGGTAAAATTTCTAAAGAAGACTATGATTTTTTAATGGGTTCGTTGCATAATATGCTCATACGACGTTTTAATCAGCGTAATGACAAAAATAAAATTCTAGAAAATTGGGATTACTATTTAAAAACAACATTTTCTCTCATCAATTCTAAAAAGGCATCTATGTATGTTATTTATGATGGAACAAAACCTGTGCAAATTTCTGTTAACTTTCATATTGACAAAATATTATTCATTTCAATAACATCATACAATATTGATTACCAAAAATTTTCGATGGGAAACAATGCTATTTATAAGTTATTAGAATGGAGTATTGAAAATGGGTATAACCATGTAGATATGGAATATGGTTATCTACATTATAAACAAAAATGGAGTAATTTTATTTATGGCTATGATCAACATGTTATCTTCTCTAAAAGTAACCCAATGATGATCGCTCTTGCATTTGTTGAAATACACAGAATAAAATTCAAAAATTTACTAAAATCTTTAAATATTGATGATTTAATAAAAAAGATTAAAGAAAAAATTAAAAGTAAAAGTATACCAGAAAAACAAATAACTTTTGAAAAAGAAGTTATAGAAAATTTAAACACGACGCAATTAGATTTGATTCATAAACATGAAAATGATGAAGATTATTTTAAAATTAAACCTGCAGTATTTGATTTTCTATATTACCATAGAGAACATATTGATTCAATAAAAATTTTTAAAGACAAAACGAATAATTCTGAATACTATTTAATTGGAAAAACAAAGACTGAAAAAATCAAATTACATTAGCTAAGTCTTTTCAATAATTTAAAACAACTAAAAAAAAGCATCATTTCTAAAATCAATATTTTAGAAATGATGCTTTTTTAAATTAATTTGCTACTATTTTTATTAAAGCTTAATTCTTAACAACTTTGAAAGCCTTTATATACTGATTACCTTTTATTATATTAAAAAAATAAGTTGCCTGTTCCAAGCTTTCTAAATTTAAAGTAACAACATTTTCTTGTATTATTTCTCTTCTAATTAACCTCCCATTAATATCTGAAAGTTCTAATTTTAAACTTTCTTGCTCATTCGCATAAAAATAAGTCTTATCAATTCTTAAAGTTAAATAATTACTTGTGGGATTAGGGAATAACGCTATATCAATACTAATATTAGTATCAACTCCTAATTCTTCAAATATCTCATAAGGTTGCTGAACTCCTGATGTTACAGTGTTTCCAGTACCATCGACAATCATTTCATAACATATTTGACCTATACTATAACTAGCTGTTCCTCCAACTCCTATCGCCTCTCCTCCAGAAGCAACTACTGCACTTTGCGCCTTTAAAAAACCAAAACCAGACAAAAAAATCATAAAGAATATTATATTTGTTTTCATTCTTTTAATTATTACTTTTTAGTTGCTCTTCTACTTTTACTAACCTTTCTAATAATGATTTCAAAACTGTATTCTCTTGTTCTAAATTATCTATTTTCTTAATAGCTTCTTCTAAAACCTTTATTTTAATTTCTTGAGCTTTTAATTGTTTATTTTGTTCAATAGTATATAACGTTAATTCTTCAATTTTTTCAACCAATTTAATATTCATTTCTGCTAATTGAAGTCCCTTCTTTTCCATTTCTTTATCTGAATCAATTCCAGGTAAATGTTTGTTTTTATTTATAAATTTTTCTACATCTTCTAGTTTTGGTAACTCATAATCACTAGCAAAAACATAATCTGGCCAGTCGCCAACATCTACAGAAACTTGAACTTCTTGCGCATGTATTTTACCCGCTACTATAAGTTTTGTAGCAGTACCTGTATCAGCTGGAATATCAGAAAAATCAGTAACAGCAATACCAACAACTCCTGAAGATAGATTGATATTACCTCCAACTGGTGTCCAAGGACTTGTTGTAACAGATCCACCTCTGTCACTTAAAGAAACAAGGTAATCTACTTGAGATAATGATTGTGTAGGTCCAGTAGCTCCTGTATCTCCTTTACTTGCAATTAAATCCCAATAGGTTGTATTAACTGGATCTTCATTTGAAACCGTATCTAAAATACAAATGTATGACGATCCATTAAATTGAACTGATTGACCAACTGTATAGCTTTGTGAATTCCAAGTTCCTTGCCAATCAACAATTCCAGCAGGTCCTTGAGCTCCATCATTTCCATCTGAACCTTCTAAAGAAAGTAACCATGCTGACTCTGTTCCTACAAAACCATTATTAACTGCTACTTGATAAGCTGATACACCATCTGTTCCATTTACTCCATCTAATCCTGCTACACCTTGTATTCCTTGTATTCCCTGATCACCAGTATCGCCTTTATCACCCTTAGGACCTTGTGGGCCTCTTATTTGCCCCACAGTTATCCATTGTGTACCATTTGAAACCAGACCATCTCCTATAGCTACTGCATTTCCTCCTTGATCCGTTCCTGAATCTATAGCTATCCACATTAAGCCTGGAACTGTATTGTCTTTAAGAAATATATTTGCTAATGTATCTGAACCTTGAACTGTTACTCCTCCTCCATCTGCTCCTTGCTCACCCGTATCTCCTTTGTCTCCTTTAGGGCCTGTTGCTCCATCTGCTCCGTCTAATCCTGCTAAACCTTGTATCCCTTGTATTCCTTGATCACCAGCATCTCCTTTGTCGCCTTTATCTCCCTTATCTCCTTTAGGACCTGTTGCCCCATCTGCTCCGTCTAATCCTGCTACACCTTGTATTCCCTGATCACCTTTGTCACCCTTAGGGCCTTGTGGACCAGCAACAGAACTACCACTATTTTTTGCATATAATGCATAAGGAACACTTATAAGTTGACTAACACCATTAATGGTATAATTTGTTCCTCCAAAAGGATCTATTTCAGTTTTAATGTAGTAAATATCATTTCCCCAATCAATCGTTTTAAAATCATCAATAGTAACCCCTGTCCCTATTTCTACACTTAATAAACCATTGATATTTGTTGTAGGATTTTGTGTTTCTGTATAAACAATAGTCCCTTCAGAATTATTTTTTACAATTCTAATTCTAAGACCCAAAGTTGTATTTACTAATAAATTACTAAAGTTATCTCTAACAACCGCTTGGTAACTCATTTTTTCAGGAGCCTGAGCAAATGAAAAAATTGTTACAAAAAAAATAAGCACAAAAAATATACTTTTAAATTTCATCTTTATATCTTTTTTAGTGTCAGAATCTGGTTTGCAATTTTCAAATATCATTGGGATTATAATTTTATTAATTCTTTATTCAATATTACATTGCTATTTCTACTAATTTTTAAAACATAATTCCCTGGCATTAAACCAGCTAAATTAATATCTGTTCTGGTAGTATTATTTAATGCTTTATTCATCTCAACACCATTTTGCGAATTCAAAATTTCTATTTCACAAGACTCACAAACATCTTTAAACTCTAATCCTAAATTATCTTTTCTTCTGGGATCTAGAATTGTTTTAACTTCTTGAATTAATCCACCTGTAGCATAAATATTATCTACAATCCTAAAATTAGTATAGAAGCTTTTTTTATCTGCTTTTTTTCTAGAAGCTTTGCTAAACGTATTAATATCAGAATCCGCATCAAGTTTAGCTATAAATTCAGACCCTCCTTGTGCATGAAAACCTGGTTTTAAAATAATATTATTTACCGATTCAAATTTTGCTTTTTTTGTAGAGGGTATTATAAAATCATTTTTTGCTTCAATGGTATATTGATAATAAAAAACTTCTTCTTGAGTATGGTATGTATTATTAACTGTATAATTATATAATTCAGCCAACTGGTTTTCAGCATAAAATACTCCCCAAGATTTAGAATCAATCATATCATCAGGGTTTACAGCAGGTAAAGCAACTCCTGCTGAAGTTTGACTAACGCCATCATATCTAGGTAAAAGGTTTTTAATATATAAATCATCACCAGAAGAATAACCATGTAATTCTACCCAATCTTGCCAAAGCTTATCAACCATACCATGGTGTAAATAAAATATAGGATCTCGAGGAGAATTACCAGCAGCCATAACTCCTCCAGTCCATATATGCCCTCTAGTATGTACTTTTCCATTCTCTACTACTTCAGAATAAATCTGGATATTACTGCCTGAAGCTTGTGCTGTATTCACATCACCTATTGTAGGTAATGTAATACCTCCATAATTCCTACCTAAACTCCATAAAGCATCAAACCCTCCCATAAAACCTGGGTACCAAAGCTTACCTGGAGAAGTATCATATGTATTGTCAACTGTCCAATCCCAATAAGGAATAGATACTTTAGAGTTAATATTTTGCATGGCCTGCTCTAATTCAAAAATTTGTCTTCTATGCCATGGAAAAAACACATCTTTTTCAGGGGTGTTTGGTAAATTAAAATGAATGTCATCAAAATTAAAGTCATGATAATTGGCTAAATCATTAACCAAACCTATTACATCTGGTGTACCTGGATCATCATCATGATCATAATCGGCTTCTAAATCTTTAAATGCTTGTACTAACTCATCTTTCTCAGATTGAGTCATTTCATTATAATTTTTACGGATACTTTGAGAGTAAATATTAGATATACAAAAAATAAATAATAATGTATATTTTTTTAAATTTAAAAAGTTAATATTTATCAATATTTTATATATCATAATTATTTAAATACTATATAATAAAACTATCATCTAAAAAATATGGTAATTTTAATTATCTATTAAAATTTATAATAAAATTTTAATTTTATTGTATAAAACAAAATTTATGAGGGAAGTAATTACTGACTGCAAAAATTTATAATTAAAGTTAAATACAAAAAAAATTAAATTTAAAATTTTGCTATTAATCTATTCAATTTAAAAAGTAATCGAAACAAATATAGATTTAAAATAAAAAATAGAACTTGTATTATTTTAATTTCGATTAAGTATAAATTTTAGTCGTTTAATTACATTGTTAGGTTTTAAATCCTTTTCATTCATAGCAATTCAATTGATTTAATATTTTAAGTATGAAAAAAATTATTATATAATATTAGTATAATCATTATTTAAACCATGTTTAGTGAATTTAAATAACACAAAAAAAGCCCTCTAATGAGGGCTTTTTATATATTTATAATACAATCGATTACATTTCATTAAATATAGAATGCATTAATCGTTTTTTATCATTAATACTTTCTTCAAGAGAAATCATAGTTTCAGTTCTATAAACACCTTCTATATCATCTAATTTAAAAATTATTTCTTTTGCATGCTCTGTACTTCTAGCTCTAATTTTACAGAAAATATTAAATTTCCCAGTAGTAATATGTGCAACCGTAACAAAAGGTATTTCGTTTATACGCTCTAAAACAAACTTAGTTTGCGATGTATTGTTTAAATAAACACCTACATAAGCAATAAAAGAATATCCTAATTTCTTATAATCTAAAGTTAATGAAGAACCTCTAATGATTCCAGCTTCTTCCATTTTTTTTACACGTACATGAACAGTACCTGCAGAGATTAATAGTTTTTTAGCAATATCTGTAAACGGAATTCTTGTGTTATCTATTAACATGTCAAGAATTTGATGATCAATTTCGTCTAATTTAATTTTTCCCATAATTAACTATTCTTAAATATAAAGCAAAATTAATACATTTTTATTAAAAATAATACATTAAACATGGGTTTTATTTCAATAATAATGATATTTTTTCATTATTTAATATTACGAAAACGTTTTCGTAACCAACATCCACAAGTAACCCCTCTTCATTATACACCTCTAAATAATTGGCATCAAGCTCTTTATGACCATAAAAAGCACTTAAATCTTCTATTTTATCTATTTTTGGAACAAAATTCACGACACTATCAATTAATTTTTCTTGATAAAGAATAGCTATATCTACTATTCTGCCATCACTCCCATTCTTAGTATTTCTAATAATTATATCGTAAAAACATTTATCATTCTCTGGTATTTTTAAATAAGACTCGTATTTATCTCCCTTAATAGCGTTTTTAGAGATATAATCTAGAGATTCTAAAAGCGATACATAAATATATTCTCGTGTTTGCTCCCTATCATAATCATTATAATAATGGCCAGCTTCAAAAAGAATAGTTGGTACGTTTTCTGTTTGAAATGTATCTCCAACACAATTTATATTAAAAGCATCATCATAAACCCCTATATGATTAGGAATTAAGGCTTGTAAAGCATCGTTCATAGCACTAATTACCTCCATAGCTACTTTTCTATTAGGCGTAATAGTACATGCCTTATCTTGAGCAGGCGCTAAAAACGAAACAGTAGCAGGCTTATTAGATGTTCCTGCACTAAATATAGTGCGTTGTCCATGTAAATTATAACAAAAATGAGGTTTAAAGCGTTTAAACACATCTCTAAGCACTCTACTTTCTGGTTGCGACAAATCTTGTGCATCTCTATTTAAATCTACCTTATTAGCATTAATACGCGTATAAGCTTTAGCGCCATCTGGATTTAAAATTGGTATAATATATAATGTACAAGTCTCTAAAATGTATTCTAAAGTTGACTTTATGTCTAATAAGGTGTTCAACAAATCAAATAAAGCCTTAGTAGTGGTAGATTCATTACCGTGCATTTGAGACCACATTAAAATACGCTTATCTCCATTTCCTATTTTTAATCCGTAAATAGAATCGTTTAAAACAGATTTACCAATAGTTTCAACCGTTACATTATTACTTAAATTTTTTAACAAAGAACTTATATGTTCATTAGTTATATATCTGCCATAAAGACTTGCTTCCTTATGATCTAAAAAAAGTGTTTTAATATCTTCTGCTTTCATCAAAATTATTTAGGCTACAAATGTAAACAAATACTAATTTACAATTGTAAACATTAAAAATCAACACCTGTGTTTACATAAGTATACATTAAGTACAGGTTATTATTAACTATTTATTGGTTAATAATGTGTTTTTAAAATATATTATCGTAATTACATTTATTCAGAAGTTTAAAACATATTATATAAAGTTTAAGTTTATATCAAACATACTTTAAATCATCTTTTATTATGTTATTTGATAGTATATTGTTACATTTGTAAAACGCTTAACTCTGTAACACTGTTTACAATGATAAACAATGAAGAATTTACAAAAAGACTCCAAAAAGTTATAGAATACTATGGCGAATCTGCATCTTCCTTTGCCGAAAAAATAGGTGTACAACGTTCTAGTATTTCTCATATTCTATCCGGCAGAAACAAACCTAGTTTAGAGTTTATTTTAAAAATCCTCTCCACCTTCCCTGAAGTTGAATTATATTGGTTATTAAACGGTAAAGGAACTTTTCCTGCTATAGAAAAAAAGCAAACTGAAATAAAAAAAGATAACACCCCTCTTTCTTTATTTGAAAATACTACACCACTACCTGAAGTAAAAAAACATACCACATCTAAAACAATTGATCGTATTGTTATATTTTATTCTGACGGAAGTTTTGAAAATTTCAAGAATTAATAATTTTCTTTAGTAGTTTTGCATTTCAATCATAATTTATGAAACTCTTCTACATACTCCCATTAATCTTTCTAACAAGTTGCTACGAAACGACGCGTAATTGCAGTGATTATAAAACAGGCGAATTCTACAGTGAAGTTACAATAAATGGCGAGTTATTTAAATCAAAATTTAAAAGGGACGAAAATATTCAAGTTGAGATTTACGATACAAAAAAAGACTCTTCAGAATTAAGATGGATAAATGATTGCGAAGTTATTTTTAAGACCATAAAGCCTAAAAACATGGCAGAACGTAAAGACATTCATCTAAAAATACTCACTACAACAGATTCTTCGTATACATACGAATATTCATATGTTGGTGAAACAAAAAAACAAAAAGGAATAGCTTATAAAATTAAATAAAAAAATTATTCTAAAGGATATAAAAACGATTCAGAAAGTTCAAAATCAACAGTTTGATCTTCATTTACAAAATATAGCAACAAAACTTCTCCCCAAAATTCTCCATCTGAAAAATCAGCAATAATCCATTTATGATTCAATAATTTTACTGTGTTAATTAATATCTTCCTACCGTCACTTGAAGCATAAGGAACTAATGGATGTTCTCCTTTTACAGTATTCAATTCATAAAGCGCATCTTTAATAACCGGAATTAAATCATCAACATGATAGCCATCATTTTCAAAATAACTAATAGCATCTTCATTATTTTCTAAACTAAAATGAGACATGTTATTAATATTATTCTGCAAAACAAGCACCGAATCTTTATACTTTTCAGATAGCGACTTATAAGCCTGTAATTTATTATCAATACCTTCTATCAAACTTTTAGATTTCACATATTGAAACAACACAAGTAATATTGAAAAAATTAAAGCGTAGGTTAATATTTTTTGTTTCATCTTTATTATTACTTTATAAATTTATTTGCAAACCATCGTATGCCAAAAATACATTTTTTGGTAATGTTTTTTCTACTTCTTCATGAAAACCTAACAAATGACTAACATGAGTTAAATATGCTTTTTCAGGATTCACCTTATTAATAAACTGTAAAGCCTCATCTAAATTAAAATGCGATCGATGCTTTTCTAACCGAAGCGCATTAACAACTAACACTTTAACATTTTTAATTTTTTCAATCTCTTTATCTTTAACCGTTTTCATATCGGTTAAATACGCAAAATCATTAAACCTAAATCCAAAAACTTGTAAATCTGCATGCTTACCATTTACAGGAATAATCTCTAAATTATTTAATTGAAAAGGTTTATTTTTTATTCTGTTTGTAATAACCGTCGGCGCTCCAGGGTATTTGTTTTTAGTCTTAAATACATAATCAAATCTTTTCTTCAAAGACTTCAACACTCGTTTATGTGCATAAATAGGAATATCACCTTGCCTAAAATAGAACGGTCTAATATCATCAAAACCCATAACATGATCAGAATGCTCATGCGTAAAAATAATACCATCAATTTTATTACAACCAGCACGCAACATTTGATATCTAAAATCAGGCCCACAATCTATTACATACGTACAATCATTCCATTCTACCAAAACAGAAACACGTAAACGTTTATCCTTTGGATTATCGCTCAAACAAACAGGGTGCTCACTCCCTATTATTGGAATTCCTTGTGATGTTCCCGTACCTAAAAAAGTTATCTTCAAAAAATAATTATTTAATATTAATTACTATGTCTTGTTAACCTGAACACCTGTTAAGACAGCAAATTGTAATTGATTGACTTTGTGATTCATAATTTACAATGTGCTTTTTTAATGATATCTCAAAATATTAAACTCAAAACATCTTCAATCTAAAAGCAGGGCTTCTCACGAACAAATTTAAGCTTATTTTTTTTTTTACTTCTATTATTTGATACCTTTGTTTAACACATTAGTAACCCAAAAAGAGCATGGAAATTAGGATTAAAGGTGATAAAGAGTTTAATGACATCCCATCATTAAAATCAAAAGCACTTCGTATAAATTTAAACGAAAATATTTACGGATCATTTGCCGAAATTGGTGCAGGACAAGAAACCTGTAGACATTTCTTTAGAGCTGGTGGCGCATCTGGAACGATAGCCAAAGCCATGTCTGCTTATGACAAAAATTTTAGTGATGCTATTTATGGAGCTGAAGATGATGGTCGTTACGTAACAGAAGCACGTTTAAGAAAAATGCTTACCCATGAAATGAACCTCATGGAAAACAGGCTTACTCGTGAAGAAAATCCAACTAAAATATTTTTCACATACGCCAATACCGTTGCAACTATTGACTTTGCTAAACAATTTAAAGGTCACGGATGGGTTGGAATAAAATATCAAGTTGAAGAAAATGGCGATTATAATGAAATTATTTTACACGTCCGTTTTAAAGAAACAGATGCGCGCTTACAACAAGAAACACTTGGTGTATTAGGAACTAACCTTATTTACGGTGCATTCTATAAATACAACGAACCTAAAAAATTATTACGTTATTTATATGACCACTTAGATAAAGATCAATTAGAAATTGACACTATAAATTTCTCAGGTCCTGTATTTAAAAATGTAGACAACCGTTTAATGAGTTTACAACTTGTTAAAAATGGCATGACAGACGCCGTAATGTTTGGTCCTGATGGCACTAATGTTTTACCTGCAAAAGTTTTTTACAAAAAAAACATATTAGCGCTTCGTGGTAGCTTTAGACCTGTTACCAAAGTAAACATGGCTATGTATGAGAAATCATACGACATGTTTATAAAAGAAAACAAAGTAGACAAAGACAAAACAGTTGTTGTATTTGAAATAACACTTTCTAACTTAAGAGCCGAGGGTGAAATTGACGAGCAAGATTTTATTGATAGAGCCGATCTACTATGCTCTCTTGGACAATCTGTAATGATTTCAAATTTCCAAGAATACTTTAAAGTAGTTGAATACTTCTCGAAATATACAAAGGCAAGAATGGGACTAGCTATGGGAGTTAGTAATTTAATAGATATTTTTGATGAGAAATACTACCGTCATATGAGTGGAGGTATTTTAGAAGCATTTGGTAAATTATTCTTTAAAGATTTAAAAGTTTACCTATACCCAATGAAAGATGAAAAAACAGGGGAATTAATTACTAGTGATAATTTAAAAGTATACCCACGTATGAAAGAATTATACAAATTCTTTAAATACAACGGAAAAGTTATTGACATAGAAGACTACGACGAAACTATCATGAATATATTTTCTCGTGAAATATTAAGAATGATTACCGAGGGAGAAAACGGATGGGAAAATATGATACCCGAAGGAACAGCAGAATTAATTAAAGACTACCGTTTGTTTGGCTATACTAGAAAAGCTTTAACATTAAAGGGTAGAAGAAAATAACAATATTTATAAAACCTAAAAAAAGCGTCCATTTAAAAATGGACGCTTTTTTTTATTCTAAAATTTGAGCTGCATGATCTTTTGTTTTTACTTTTTGAATAACACGTTCTACAATACCATGTTCATCAATTAAAAAAGTCATTCTATGAATACCATCATATACTTTTCCCATAAACTTTTTTGGCCCCCAAACACCAAAAGCATTAATGACCGTCTTATCTTCATCTGCTAAAAGCGGAAAAGGAAATTCATATTTATTTTTAAAATTAGATTGTCTTTTTTCAGAATCAGCACTGATTCCTAAAAGTTCATATCCTTGCGCTTTTAAAACATCATAATTATCTCTTAAATTACAAGCTTCTGCAGTACATCCAGGTGTACTCGCCTTTGGATAAAAGAATACAACTAATTTCTTTCCTTTAAAATCGCTCAATGAAATAGTGTTCCCTTGTTCGTCTTTAGCCGAAAAACTAGGAACCACATCACCTTCTTTTAATGTTTTCATATATGTTTATTTTTATAAGTAATCACATCCTATTCACACAACCAATACTTTGATAGATTTTAAAATATTAGTTATGTTCATTCCATAGTATTAACTTTGATTTTTTATCAAAAATACAACTTATGACTAAAAAAGAGAAGGTTAATTTCGTTATAAAAACCTTAAAAGAATTTTATCCAACCATTCCTATTCCTCTAGACCATAAAGATCCATATACACTTTTAATAGCTGTTTTACTTTCTGCGCAATGTACAGATGTGCGTGTCAATAAAATCACCCCTTTATTGTTTGCTAAAGCAGACAATCCTTTTGATATGGTTAAACTTACTATTGAAGAAATAAAAGAAATTATTAAACCCTGTGGACTTTCACCAATGAAAAGTAAAGGCATTTATGGCTTATCAAAAATACTTATAGAAAAACACAACGGAGAAGTGCCTCAAAGTTTTGAAGCTTTAGAAGAGTTACCAGCTGTTGGACACAAAACCGCTAGTGTTGTTATGTCTCAAGCTTTTGGTGTTCCAGCATTTCCTGTAGACACTCATATTCACAGATTGATGTATCGTTGGAATTTAAGCAATGGAAAAAATGTTGCTCAAACCGAAAAAGATGCCAAACGCTTATTTCCAAAAGAATTATGGAACGATTTACATCTTCAAATTATATGGTACGGACGCGAATATTCGCCCGCAAGAGGTTGGAACCTTGAAAAAGACACCATAACCAATACTATAGGAAGACAATCTGTAATTAACGATTATTATAAATTAAAAAAGTCCTAACAACTAATTAATTGTTAGGACTTTCATACTTAATTTAGAAGTGCTTCAAACTTCAATTTATTATAACTTATAACACTTAAAGCCTTAGAGTAATTTAGAAGAAATTTAACCGTTTCTTCTTTCGGTTTTAGATCGTTAATTTCAATAGATTTTTCAGAGTAAAGTTTTGCCATTTTTATATTTTAAAAATTAATTCAAAATAAAAACGCAATAACTTTTACTTTATTGTATTAATTAGTTAAAACAATATTATGCTTATCAATTATCTTTCTTAAATTAATTAACGCATAACGCATACGTCCCAGTGCAGTATTGATACTTACACCTGTTCTATCTGAAATTTCTTTAAAACTCATATCATTATAAATACGCATTAACAAAACTTCTCGCTGATCTTCAGGCAGCTCATCTACTAAGCGTCTTACATCGCTTTCAACTTGTTCTTTAATAATTGTTTTTTCAGCATTTAAGCTTGTATCACTTAAAATAGAAAATATATTAAAATCGCCAGTATTATCAAATTTTGGCATTCTGTTGTTTTTTCTAAAAAAGTCGATAACTAAATTATGAGAAATACGCATAACCCACGGTAAAAACTTACCTTCTTCATTATAAGAGCCTCGTTTTAAAGTTCGAATAACTTTAATAAACGTATCCTGAAAAATATCTTCAGCAACATCTTTATCGTATACTTTTGAATAAATAAAACTGTAAATTTTTTGTTTGTGTCTAACAATAAGCGTCTCTAAAGCGCTTTCATCACCTTTAATATAACTACTAACTAGAGTAGCATCTGAAATAAGTTCTTGCTTCATAATAATTACTTTTATTGCATAGAAGAAGGGCTTCTTTGCTTGGGGTTACATAGTTTAAAAGTAATATTATGCTATAGGCGAGAGTTTTAACTGTTTATTAATAGCTTCAAATATAACAACAATCATTCCTAAAAAACAAAATTTAGTGACTTTTTTTACATTTTTATTCGATAAAATGCATTTTTTAAGCTGATTTACTTGTAGTATCTTTGCTTAATTATTCCTTTTAAAAGTCTATGAACACTACTATTTCTGAAGATAACCCGAAAGAAAACATAATTATTAAAGGCGCAAAACTGCACAATTTAAAAAATATTGATGTTGTTATTCCAAGAAATAAATTAGTAGTTATTACAGGACTTTCAGGATCTGGAAAGTCTAGTTTAGCTTTCGACACCTTGTATGCCGAAGGACAAAGACGCTATGTTGAAAGCTTATCTAGTTATGCGCGTCAATTTTTAGGACGCCTTAATAAACCAAAAGTAGATTATATAAAAGGCATCGCTCCTGCTATAGCTATTGAACAAAAAGTAAACTCGACTAATCCGAGATCTACTGTTGGAACGACTACCGAAATTTATGATTATTTAAAACTCCTATTCGCTAGAATTGGAAAAACCTATTCGCCTGTTTCCGGTAATGAGGTAAAAAAAGATACTGTTACTGATGTTTTAGAGTATTTAAAAACATTTCCCGAAAGAGAAAAACTCCTCCTACTCGCTCCTATTCATTTAGAAGAAGGACGAGACATAGAAGACAAACTAAAAGCTTTAAACCAACAAGGATACGCAAGAATTAAAGTAAATGATAGTATTGTTAGAATTGATGAAGCAAAAAATATAAACGAAGACGACGACATACTATTAGTAGTAGATAGAATTATCACAAAAAATGAGGATGACTTCTTTAATCGTTTAGCAGACGCCATACAAACTGCATTTTTTGAAGGTAAAGGTGAATGTTTTATTGAAACACTTACAGATAATAAACAACGTCATTTTAGTAATAAATTTGAACTAGATGGCATTACATTTTTAGAGCCCAATGTACACCTTTTCAGTTTTAACAACCCTTATGGAGCTTGCCCTAAATGCGAAGGTTATGGTGATATTATCGGTATTGATGACGATTTAGTTATTCCAAACACCGGATTATCCGTTTATGAAAACGCCATTTTTCCTTGGCGAGGAGAAAGCATGAGTTGGTACAAAGATCAGCTAGTTAATAATTCTCATAAATTTGATTTCCCAATTCACAAACCTTATTTTAAATTAAGTAAGGAGCAAAAACAACTTATTTGGGACGGAAACGAATATTTTGAAGGCTTAAATTCCTTTTTTGCCGAATTAGAGTCTAAAGCATATAAAATACAAAACCGTGTCATGTTATCGCGTTACCGCGGAAAAACAACATGTAAAGTATGTAACGGCAAACGATTACGAGAAGAAGCTAATTATGTAACAATTGCTGGTTCAACAATTACCGATTTAGTTGAAATGCCTTTAGATAAACTTACAAGCTTCTTTCAGCAATTAGAATTAAACGATTACGATACTCAAATAGCAAACAGATTATTAAAAGAAATAAACAACCGACTTGCTTTTCTTGCAAATGTTGGTCTTGATTATTTAACGCTTAACAGACGATCTAATACATTATCTGGAGGCGAAAGTCAACGTATAAACTTAGCAACCTCATTAGGCAGTAGTCTTGTTGGGTCTATGTATATTTTAGACGAACCTAGCATTGGTCTTCACCCAAAAGACACCGAACGCCTCATTCTTGTTTTAAAACAATTACGCGATTTAGGAAACACCGTTATTGTTGTAGAACATGATGAAGATATAATGAAAGCTGCCGATACCATTATTGATATTGGCCCAGAAGCAGGAACACTTGGCGGCCATGTAGTAGCTAACGGAACCTTTGCTAACATTATGGCTTCAAACTCATTAACAGCTCAGTATTTAAACGAAACTTTAAAGATTGAAACCCCTAAAACACGCCGAGAATCCAAATATTTCATAGACATAAAAGGGGCTCGCGAGAATAATTTAAAGAATATTGATGCCCGTTTCCCTCTAGGAATGCTCACCGTTGTAACAGGTGTTTCTGGTAGTGGAAAAAGCACACTTGTTAAAAAAATTCTATTCCCTGTTTTACAAAAAAAACTAACAGACTTTGGAGATAAACCAGGACAATTCACTGCATTAGAAGGGAATTACAGCAACATTAAGCAAATTGAATTTGTAGATCAAAATCCTATCGGGCGGTCTTCAAGATCTAACCCCGTTACATATATTAAAGCCTATGATGATATTCGAGCTTTGTTTTCAAAACAAAAGCTGAGTACCATTAGAAACTACCAAGCGAAACATTTTTCATTTAACGTAGATGGCGGACGTTGTGAAACTTGCAAAGGTGAAGGTGAAGTAACTATTGAAATGCAATTCATGGCAGATGTACATTTAGAATGTGAGACTTGCAAAGGAAAACGCTTTAAAAAAGAAGTACTAGAAGTTGTGTTTGCTGGCAAAAACATAGATGCCATCTTAAATTTAACCATTGATGATGCTATCACCTTTTTTGAAACAACAGAACAAACTAAAATTAAAAACAAACTACAACCCTTACAAGATGTTGGTTTAGGCTATGTAACTTTAGGACAAAGCTCATCTACACTTTCTGGAGGCGAAGCGCAACGTATTAAATTGGCCTCTTTTTTAGGCAAAGGAAGCAATAAAGCAAAAGCACTTTTCATTTTTGACGAACCAACTACTGGTTTGCATTTTCATGACATCCAAAAATTATTAAAATCGTTTAATGCTTTAATTGAAAACGGTCATTCTATTATTGTTGTAGAACACAATATAGAACTTATTAAATGTGCTGACCACATTATTGATTTAGGCCCCAAAGGCGGAGAAACAGGTGGCAATATTGTTGCGACTGGAACCCCTGAAGAGATTATTAATATTAAAGCTTCTGAAATTGGTAAATATTTAAAGGAAAAACTTAAACAAACAACTTAATACTTTCGTATTACATAAACATGGTTTGTTTTTTATTAAAAACCCACTACAAACAATTGTAAAACAATAAATTAGAATATCACAACAAACAATAATGTATAATTGTTTTTGTATATTTAAGAACTATTCTTCTATATTAAGAAAGAAATTTAAAAATACATTCTTATATTTTTTACTAAAATTAAGATAAGCCCCCCTCTCTTCTACGGCGTTCATCAGCCTTCTTTTGCTACTTTTTGTCTGATTTTAATATAAAATAACATAATTTTTTTACTGATTTTTTTTACAAATAAATAACTAATAAATATTTATAAAATTGTTCGTCGACCAAAAATAACATCAAATATTTATTAAATTATCAATATTAGTACACTAATTAGAAGATATTACCAATTATTAATTAAAATTTTAACTAAACTTAATTACATTATGAAAAAACAAATTACGCTTTTATTCACACTGCTCTTCGCATTGACTTCAAGTCTTGTGATAGCTCAGCAAGATGTTCTATACCTGATTCAGGATGGAACAAACGACTCAGACTACGAAAACAATGGAGGTTCTTATCCAGGTCAAGATAGAATTATAAAAATGCTTGAATCAGATGCTAACTTTACTGTTTCATGGGTTAAAATATCTCAAGCTTTTGAAGTAACCGAAATGGGAACTCAAGCAGCAGGATCTAACTCTGTTCTTTCTCCTGTTAATTTCACAGACTTTGAATTAGTTATTGTTTCTGAAAACTTAGCGTCTTCAAACACTATTTTTAAGATAGGAAACCCATTACATCCAGACCAATTGACTGTTCCTGTTATCTACGCTAAAGGATATGCCTTTAGAGGAAGCTCTTCAGCATTAGCTACATCTTCTAGTGTTGTTGTAAGAACTCAAGAATTATCTATGACTGTAGAAGATGCTACTAGCCCATTATTTAATGGTATTACAGTTTCTAACGGTAGTTCAATTAACTTTTTCAGAACTACTGCTGACGACAAAGGGAATGTAGGACCTTATTCTATTGACACTGTAGCTGATCTTGAAATTTCAGATGCTAATACCTTATTAGCTTCTGTACCACAAATTACAAATGCAGCAACAGGACTTGGAATTAATTATTTTCCTACTGGTACACAAATTGGAACAACAGCAGATGGTACATTTGCTAAAGATGCTATAGCTTTACCTTTTACTTGGGGAGCTATGGTAAAAAAGGATGGTGGAAATATTACTTCTGAGTTTTTAACAGTTTGGAGAAATGCTGCTTACATGTTAACAGGACAAACACCTCCGTCTACTCTATATGTTAATCCAGTATTTAATGATTATGAAATACTAACTGAAACAACTAGATACGACTTTACAGATGGCTCAATCATTCCAAATCCTTCTGACGGTTATGTAATTCAAGGATCTACTGAAGCAGCTAATGCACCTCAAACTGACAGATTAAAAAGTGAAGATGGAAGATTAGATTATAGACATGCTCCAGGTGACAACTACCATAGTAATACTTATGGACTAGATATGAAAGTAGGTTCTAGAGTTAATATAAAACCTTTAGGAACATCAGTTGTTAAAGTGCCTTTATCTGAATATTCATCTTTAGACTTCCAAGTAAAAATGCCAAACAACAACAGCAAGTCTTGGATAAAAGTAAACGGTGTAGCTACTTCTGCCCCATCAAAAACAACTTACGATCAAATTATTGATGCTTCAGCAACTACTGGAAATGATTTAAACGAATTTATCACAATAGAATTTTTCGCTACCGTTGGTAACTCGCAAAATTTAGAGTTCTGGGCAGATAACACTGTTGGTACAGGTTCTGATATCTACTTACCATATATTGACGTAACTTACCAAGTATTACAAAGAAAACCAACAAAAGTTCTTTATGTAAATCAAGCAGGTGTTGGTCAAGGCGCAGAAGCTTCTGCTCCTGGAGCTGACCCAATTATCAATATGCTAATAGCTGATACTAACTTTGATGTTACATATTTAGAAACTCCTGCAGATGGAAGTGCTATTAATCTAACTGGTTATGATTTAGTAATTGCACAAGAAACTATTAGTTCTGGAGCTGCATTATTCCAACCAGGTGGAGTACTTGGTATAAAAGATGTTACAATTCCTATTATATACAATAAATCTTGGGCTTTTAGAAATGGTAAAGCTGTTACTGATGCTGATGCAGCTGTTACCGGTACACAAAATCTTTTTGTTACTGTAGCTCCAGCTAATCAAAGCAACCCTATCTTTAGCGGTATAGACTTTACAGGTGGTAATGATATAAGAATCTTTAAATCTGCTACTGCTGGAGATGATGGTTCTGTTGGTGGTGGCACTAAAGCCATTGATGTCTTAAATGATTTAGACATTTCAAATCCAGCTGGAGGCTCATTAGCCACAGTTCCTGAAGTTACAGATGCCTCAAAAGCTTTTGTTATCAACCACATACCTGCTGGAACACAACTTGGTGAAGCAGCAACAGATGTACTTAATGTTGATGCTATAGCATTGTCATTTAGTTACGGTGCAACAATATTAAAAGATGGCGAAAACATAAGTCCAGAAGCATTAACTATATGGAGAAATGCTGCTTATATGCTTTCAAATAGAAGAACACCAAATACATTAATTGAAAATGAAGATTTTTATATCCCTAAAAAAGTACTTTATTTAAACAAAGCAGGTTTAACAGCTGGTGCTGGAGCTTCTGCTCTTGGAGCAGATCCTGTTATAAGCATGTTAATTGCTGACAGAAACTTTGATGTGACTTACCACGAAGCTTTAGCTGACGGTAGTGATGTACCTGCTCTTTCTGGATTCGATTTAGTAATTGCACAAGAAACTTTTGGTTCTGGCGACGGTATATTTAAACCAGGTAGCGCTCTTGGTGTAAGAGATGTAACTATTCCTGTTATCTACAACAAAACATGGGCGTTTAGAAACGGTAAAGCTATTACAGATGCTGATGCAGCTGTTACAGCTACTCAAAACACTTCAGTAACTGTTGTAAATCCAAATAATCCATTATTTAGTGGAATTGATTTAAGTGGAGGTAATGATATCAGAATTTTTGCTTCTGCTACTGCAAACGACGATGGTAGTACTGGAGGAACAAAAGGTATTGATGTATTAAATGGTATAGATCTTTCAAGTGCCGGTGCTGGAACTGCTGTTACCGTTCCTGAAGTAACTGATGCCTCTAAAGCTTTTGTAATAAATTATATTCCTGCTAATACTCAAATAGGAGAAGACGCATTAGATGTAATTCAAGTAAATGCATTTGCTTTCTCTTTTAACTACGGAGCAATGGTTATGGGAGACGGAGCAAACATTAGCCCTGAAGCATTAACTATGTGGAGAAACGCTGCTTACTGGCTTACATATGGCATACCTGAAATTCCAACTACATTAGTTGAAAATAATGCCTTTACTTTATCTATTGATAAAGCTGGAGAAGTCTCTAAAGTATCATCTAAAGTTAAAGCTATAGGAAACAGAGTTTATTTATCTAATGTTAAATCTTCTACAGAATTAAACATATATAGTATTTCTGGAGCTTTAGTTAAAACATTAAAAACTAATGAAGATACTGATTTTGAATTCAGATCTGGTCTTTGGATTGCTACAGTGAAAACTTTTGAAGGTGAAAAAGCCGTTAAATTTATTACTAAGTAATTTATATTTAAACAAAAAGTAAATATTGAAAAGGGTGCGTATTTTACGCACCCTTTTTTGTTATTATATGAATAAAATTAATAAGATAAAAAAGCAAAAGCACCCAAGATAAAAACGGTTAAAGGCGCTACAAAAGACAAAAACAAAAACGAAATAATACCGCCTTTAATAAAGCTTTTAAAAATTCCTTGTTGATAAAAACGCTGCAACGCTATTAGCAGATAAGCAAAGCTTGAAATTGCAATTAATAAATCAATCCAATTTGGGATGTCTAGAATAAAATTGACACCAATTATAATACTAAAAACAACAAATAAAAATGAAAAATAATAAAAACTAAATACTAAATGATGCGCATAAACACCTTGCTTTCTGTAAAACAATTTTAATAACATAGCAAAAATTGGCAGTAAAAAGAACATCGCAATTGGTACGGTATCATAAAAAACTTGTAATATACTTCCACCCTGTCTTGATTTATAAAACTTTAAAGCTTGAGTATACATACGCTTACTAAACCAATTAGCATTTTCACGCAATCCCATCGCTTTATAAAGCACATCATCTGAAGCATCTAGAGCAATTAATGAGTCTAGTTTTTTTTGATTAAAATCGAAAGAAACAATACCATTCTTTTCATAATCACCAGCTTTCACTAATGAATCTATTTTTGCTTCAGACATACCTGTTAAAAACTTATTATCATTTAAAGACTTCCTTAATTCACTTCTAGCAATAGAATCTTCTTTCTGTTCTTTAAATAAAGCAACAGCTTGTAAAGAATCTCTAACATCTGTATTACTTATAGCATCCAAAACCTTTGCTTTAGGTAAGCTTTTTGCCAGTTGCTTATCTAAACTCTGCACTTGATCGCGTTGAATAAAAGAAAACAAAAAGAAAAACACCACCGTAATAAACAAATACATTTGCGCTGGATGTAAATACAACAAACGCTTCCCTTCTATAAATTTAGAAGCTAAATACCCTGGTTTGAATAACAAAGGAATAAAACTCTTAAAAAAACGCGCATCAAACGAAAAGTAATTACTTATTGTATTATAAAACAAAACTCCAAGTGTTAGGGTGTCATTTACTTTTTGTCCGCAATGCGGGCAAAACTTAAACTTCTTTTTAAATTTCTGCTCACAATTTTTACAAGTCTCTAATATTTTTGGCATAAAATTAATTGGTTTTTATAAAAATACTAAAAAAGAAGCAAGCATCGCACACTTATAAAATACTCATAATTAACTATTTAAGTTTTTGGCACGCAAATTGAAAACTAAACTACAACAGCGTAAGCCGAAAAGCTAAAGAGTAGGCGAAATTATAAATCCTATGATTATGAAGAGAACAGTACTTTTATTTGCAGGTTTGTTAGTAGGATTAACAACTGCATCAGCAAAAACACTTACAACCAATAACAACGGAAACAATTTAAATAAAACAAAACACTACCGCTATGCAGAACCTATAACCTTTGTAGAGCGCGGTGTAGAATTTTTAATATTTCCTGATGGTAGTTTCGATTTTAATACAAACATTAACTATAACAAGTATAATGACACCCGCTATTACAAATCGAACTCTAAAAGAAACAAAGTAAACACAAGGTACAACAACCGTAATGCACGTTTTAAATATACTTCTAATTACAACAAAGGAATAAATATAGTAAGAGATAGAAGTGGAAAAGTAAGACGTATTGGAAACGTATTTTTAAACTACGACCGTTATGGCAAAATTACACGTGCAGGTAACGTTTTTATGAATTATAACCGTGGTAGAAATAATACTTTAATCCAAGTTGGTGGTTTACACGTTAACTACAACCGATGGGGAGGAATTATTAATATGCGCGGGCACGTTAACCGTTTTAACGCAGATTGCAATACAAGCTATTCTTATAATAAAAAGAATAGACACCAAAACAACAATTGGAATAACAATGATTATTATAAACATGATGATAACTATTACTACTTTAAACAAAGTGGTAAAGTGAAGAAACAAAAGAAAAACAAAAGATAATTTTTTGAATTAGTTATTTAGTGAGAGAAGAAAACCTCAAAGCATTTAAACTTTGAGGTTTTTTACATGTTGTTCGTTTAACGTTTGGTATATGAAACTTAGCATACAAATGGACGTTAACTTTTCGGATTACACCCAAGCCAAGCCTCTCGAACCTATATTATCTATAAATTATACACGTCTTAAACTTGTATCTACACCGAAATATTATAACTAAATCGATTATTATTATTTTACACTTTCAATTTC
This sequence comes from Thalassobellus citreus, assembly GCF_044385915.1. Classification (NCBI taxonomy): domain Bacteria; kingdom Pseudomonadati; phylum Bacteroidota; class Flavobacteriia; order Flavobacteriales; family Flavobacteriaceae; genus Thalassobellus; species Thalassobellus citreus. Next base: position 34,368 of record NZ_JBISCC010000121.1, read on the forward strand.
AGGACTATCTATTACACCATCAATTGATGCATTTTCCTTTTTAAGATGTTTATCTAAAAACTTAAGAATTCTACTATACGATTCAATTTGGTTTTCTTTTTTCACAAAACCATGACCTTCATCTTCGAACAATACATATTCTACTGGAACACCATTTTTTCTAACACCAGCGACAATTTCATCCGATTCTACTTGTAGAACTCTAGGGTCTTTAGCGCCTTGTAATACAATTAAAGGCTTCGTAACTTTATCGGTGTGAAATAATGGTGAAATACGCTTTAAACGAATTGAATCTGCAGAGAAAGGATCACCAAGCTCTAGGTAGAGTGATTCTCTAAAAGATTCCCAATAAGGTGGAATACTTTTTAAGGTACGTATCCAATTGGTTACACCAAATAGATTTACACCTACATCAAATTCTTCAGGTGTATAGGTTAAGGCTGCCATAGTCATATAACCACCATAAGAACCACCTATGATGCCTATTTTTTCGGCATCAATTTCAGATTGCGTTGCTAGCCAATTTTTACCTTCTACACAATCTTGTAAATCTTTTTCTCCATGGTTTAAATCATCCATTTGATAGAATGTCTTTCCATAACCACTGCTCCCACGATTATTGACTGCTAAAACCGCATAACCATGATTAACCATATACTGAATTAAAGAACGAAACCCTTGACGTGTTTGTCCTCCAGGACCACCATGAACCCAAACCATTGCAGGGACTTTGTTTTCTGCAGACGCTTGCTTAGGTAGGTAATAAATTGCTGGTATAACTGTGCCGTCAAATGATTTATAGCGCACTACTTTAGCCTTGACTAAATCGTCAGCATTAATCTCATCATTAAGTACATCTGTGAGTTTGTGTTGTTCTTTGGTTTCTAAATTATACGTGTATAAATCAGAAGGCAAATTGGATCCCCCAACATACATACGCATCCATTTTTCATCATCACTAAATCTTACACTCGTAATACTTTTATCGCCAAAATCAGGTAAATCAATAGTTTTCATGGTTTCAGTATTTAAAACATCAATGGCATTTTTACCATCATCATTAACATAAATTAACAAATACGTTCCTTTCGATGTAAAACCAGCACCTGAAATATCCCACGATTTCTCCAATACCTTTTTCTTCTCTTGAGTCTCTAAATTATAAGACATCAGATAAGCAAATTCCGAACCATCATCGGTAGTGTAATAAAATATTGTATTGTCTTTAGAAAAATCTTCTGCAGAATTACTACTCTGATTTTTATTAATTTTAGTCGTTTCTTTTGTAGTGACATTGTAAAGAAACAGATCACTATCATTAGTGTTTAACGATTTACTTAAAGCAAAATAATTCTCGTCATTTGACATCCCTGAAAAACTGAGTCCAGTATCATCTTGATATATCATTTCCGAAGTATAATCATCGATCGACATTTTGTAAGTATCAAAATAACTTGGGTTTCTTTTATTGGATCCAAAGTATAAGTACTTATCATCTTCAGACCATCCATAGAAATAAGCTTTAGCACCTTTTTCAGGAGTGATATCTTTTATGGTTCCGTCAAGTTCTCTAACAAAAAGATGATCAATTTCATCGCCATTCCCATCGGCATTTAAAATCATTCGATTGTCATTTGGAAAATAAGATTGTGCTGTAACAGATGTGCTATCAGATTCTGTTATTGTAGTCATTTCACCTCCTTTCGTAGGAATAGTGTAGACGTTATAGATTCCAGAGCGATTACTAGAAACGAGCAAACTACTGTTATCTGACGAAAAACTTCCTCCGCGTACTGCTTCGTTATCCATAAATTGTTCAATAGTATATTGCTTGACTTCGCGATCAACCATTGCTTTATTTGTTTTGTCTTCTTTACAAGAAAACATGAGTACTAATAAACATAATCCTAAAAATTTTGTTTTCATAATAATAGTTTTTGATTTTCACTTAAAAGTACGCTATTTAAAATTAAGGTCAGATTTATATTTTTTTTATAAAGCACTGAATATAATGACTTAATACAAAATCACTTTAATGTTTTATATCTAATACTACTGAAACAAGTTCAGCACGAACAAACGAAGTTTGACAATTTTTCTCACAAACACAAACAAGTCTATTTCAAATTTCAAAAACTTACCAACTTTATGTTTGCTGATTTTCAACAACTTAATCCTTGTGTTCTTTTTTTGGCACGCTGTTTGTAATTAACAAACTGTAGAACATTTAAAACATTCAATTATGAAAAAGATACTATTTATAATAACAGCTATATTCTTTACAGGATTTACTGTTACCGCAGCAGCTAACACCTCAGAAAACACATCAACTATTTACAATAGAGGTTATGGTAACTCTTTCATTTTTGTAGAAGATGGTATTGAGTTCTCGGTTTTTCGTGATGGTCAATTCGATTTTAATATTTTAAGAGGCAATTCTCGTTTCAACGTTTCAATTGGTTCTCCAAACGTAAATATCAGTTTTAATTCTGGGCATGATTATAATGCTTATGTACAGTACGATGAGTTTGGTGCCATTATTCAAATAGAAAACACACCTATTTACTATGACTATTACGGACGTGTAGATCAAGTTGGTAATGTAAATATAAACTACAACAGCTATGGTTATATAAATCGTGTTGGCGGGTTATATGTACATTATAATAGATACAATGCTTTTACTCACTGTTCTGGATTCATTAATATTTTTAATAGAGGTTATGTTTACAGACCATGGCACAGGTATTACAGTGTACCATCTTACAACCACTGTGTAGTTTACAATAGACCTTACAGACAGTATTACACACCTGTACGTTACACTTACAACAGACCGTTTTATAACAACTACAGACCTAGAACATCTGTAGCTACAAGACGCGGAAACACTATATACAGAAACAGAAAATACGCTACAGTAAATAGAAGCAACAGAAATGTAACTAAAATAAATAGAAATGCTAATTCTAGACGAACCGTTGCACACAACAATACGAGTAGAAATAATAAAACGCAAACAAATAGTAACAGAGAAACTACAAGACGTTATAATAATTCTACAGCAAACAATAGTACTAGAAAAAGCAACAATACCGCTAATAGAACAGTTAACAGAAGAATAAACACAACAACACCTTCTAGAAAAAACACACAAGTAATTACTAAAAGAACTAGAGAAACGGTTAATAGAACAACAAGACCTAATACAAATAGTACTAGTACAAGAACGGTAACGCGAACTAGAAATAATACGATTACTCAAAAACCAAAAAGCTCTAATACGCGTACATATAATAAGAGTAATAACAATAATACTAGAAACACACAACGTGTAGCTACTAGAACAGTACAAAACAAACCAAGAACAACACAACGTACTGTAACAAGATCTACACAAAGTAGACCTAAAGCAACACAAAGCAGAAGTAGTAATTCTAGAAACAATACAAGATCGACAACAACACGCAGACGATCATAATAACTTTGGTTGGTTAGTTAAGAAAGCCCTTCGGTAAGTTCGCCTCAAAGCAACACCGAGGGGTTTTCTGTTTTTAAGAATATTATTTAAATTTCAATACTCTCTTTATAAGTGCCGAAATATCTTCAGAAAAATTAAATCTGAATATTACAAACACATAAACAATCGTTATTAGCAACGTTTTTAAACCAATATTTACAATAGGGTGAAACGGAAACTCCCAAAAATAAAACAACACAGCACATACTAGTATCAACATTGTTATTCTTAGCGTATTTACTGTAAACGGAAGAATTTTAAAGAATTTATAAACGAAGAATAACTTAATAGAATTATACGTGAATATAGCAATAAAAGTTGCTATTGCTGCACCATTGATACCGTATAACGGAATAAAAATCATATTGAGGCTCACCATCAATACCACCAAAACAACACCTAAAATCAACACCACTCTATAATAATCACTATTAAACAAAATAGCATTATTACTACCAAGCAGAGAATCATAGAGTTTAGCAAGACTAATTAATAATACTACAAGTAAGCCCGAGCTATAATCTTCAGAAATAAAAAGATACAATTGGTTGATATTTAAAATAATCAATAAAAAAATAAAACCACCAACTATAAACAAATTTAACGAGCTACGCTTATACAAATCATCTAAAGCACCTAAATCATTCTCGTTTAAGTACTTTGCTGTTAACGGCATTAATATTTGATGCATAGAGCGTTGAGGCACCGCTATAACTGCCGAAACAAAAATAGCAACACTATAATATGCCACATGCTTTATTGGAATATATTTCCCTAACATCACTTTATCGACATCTAAAAGAATAGTAGCTATAGAACCCGCAATGATTATTAAAAAAGAATATTTTAAAATACTGCTTAGATTATTAATCTTCTTAAACGTAATAACAGGAAATTTTATACTGAATGCATATATTTTCATGATTAACATGCGCAAAATATAGACACACACCAAACCAATCATGAATTGTTCTACATTTAAAACTTCAAAATGCAACATAAACAACAATACCATAGCTCCTACTCTATGAAATACTTCTTTCATAAAGTTACCAAACACAGTTAGCATTTGCACTTTTGCCCATGCAAAAAACACTTCAAAATACGCCAAAGCTATAGCTATAACAATGGTGTGCCATAAATAATCTTTTATAATAGCATTTTCTGTAGATAAATAATCTCCAATAGTTTGATATCCTACGTAACTAATAAGACTTAAAGGAATTATTATAAACAATGGCAAAAACAACATAAGCGTTAAAAAACTATTTAACGATACGCGTGTTTTAAATGACGTATAAAACTTGACTAAGGTATTATTTACGCCAAATGCCATTAACGGCATTAATACATAGGCTAAAGAAAGCATAAAGCTAACCATACCATAATAATCATCACCAAGAAAATTAATGTATAAAAACAAGGTATTTATAGCACCTATTCCAAACCCTAAATAGGTTGATATAACGTTTTTAAAAGATTGAGTAACTACAACACCCATTTTATATTAACTTAGATAAAGATTCTGTTAACGCCTTTCTATGATATTTCTGCAAACCTATTGGATGCGACTGCAATGTTTTATTTTGAAAAGCTTTATAATGCTCTAAGATAATTTTTTTTAACGATTCATAATCATCATAATTAAAGTAGTTTCCGGTATTGGTTTCTTTAATAATTTTTTCAACATCAGAGTCTTTGGGTCCCATTGCTAAAATAGGTCTACCTGAAACAATATACTCAAACAACTTACCTGGAATAATACACTTTGTATCTTCTGAATCTATTTCAATCAATAATAATAATTGAGTTTTTTTCTGATATTTAATTGACTCTATATGCGAAACATAACCTACATTATCTATATAACTACTTAAACCATGTTTTTCAATAGAATTAAGCACATTTTCACTAACAGAACCTACAAAAGTAAGCTGAAAATTAGCAGCAAACTCAGCATGCTCGTTTACTAATTCCGATAGTACTTTCCACAAAAATTCTGGATTTCTTTTTGATAAAAGCGATCCAATATGTGCTATTGAAAATTTAGAATCTAGCGTAACATTTTCTACTTTTTCATAATCATAACCATTGGTAATAACATCAATTGGTTTATTTGTTATTTGCTGAAATTCCATTTTTGTTACCGAACTCGTCACCACAATTTGATTGGCAGTATTTAAAACTTGAGCTTCTAATGCTCTATGTTTTTCTTTTGAAGACTCGGTAAGTTTAAGTTGTTTATGATAGCCTATAGTTGTCCACGGGTCTCTAAAATCTGCAATCCACTTCACTCCCAACCTTTCTTTTAACTGCAAACCTATTAAATGTAAACTATGTGGCGGTCCTGTAGTAATAATGGTTTCTATATTCTCTTTTGAAATATATTCTGAAAGAAAAGAAACAGAAGGTTTTACCCAACTTTTTCTAGCATCTGGAATAAAATAATTACCACGAATATAAAGCATTAACTTTTCAATAACACTTTGCTTCTTTTGCTCTGGAATAATACCTTTACTTATAGTTTTTGATGCTTTTTTTGAAAACACACCAGCTAATTTATAAGGCTCTTTAATAGGTTGTTTTAAAATAATAGCATCCTTTAAAACTTCTTCAAGCAAACTATTATCAACAATAGGATAATTAGGATTTTCTGGAACATAAACGATAGGTTGAATATTAAATTCTGGTAGATATTTTACAAATTTCAACCAACGCTGCACTCCTGGACCTCCCGCAGGTGGCCAATAATACGTTATAATGAGTGCTTTTTTTTTATCCATCTTTTATTCCTGCAAAACAGAAGCCCTTTTAATTCAAGTTTCAATCACGAGGTTTAATTTCTCTATTTTTAAACTCGTAAAACAAGCCTCCTAGTAACAACAAGCCAAATAACAACGAACTTGCCAACGCTATAGAGCTCCCTGTTTTAACAACATCGGGATCAAACCTAAACTCAATAGTATGCTTTCCTTTTGGAATCGACATACCACGTAATGTGTAATTTACACGTATATGCGTAGTTTCTTTCCCATCTATAAAAGTTTTCCAGCCATTACCATAATACACTTCAGAAAACACAGCAAAACCATCGTTTGAATTATTTGATTGATATTTTAAATAGTTAGGTTGATGCTTCACTATTTTAATTGACGCTAAAGAATCTACAGTATATCTATTAGGAAGCGACCTATCTATATCAATCTTCGCTTTTGTATAAATAGCAATGTTTTTATTATCTAAACTATCTAACCGCGTAATCTCTTCATTAGCAGACTCTACTTGCTTCAACTCTTTCACAAACCAAGCTGCACCATTAGCAGAATCATTATTATAATTAAATACAGTTCCTTCTTTGTCTTGAGCTACAACATATTTAGTATTAAACATATTTAACACATTTATATTATTTCTTGAAATATGCCAATCAAAAACTTCACGATAACGCTTTAATTCAGCCGCATTATAACCATTTAGCGAATTATGAAAGTATGATGGTTTTGAACGCCCTGAAACTAAATCGTAAACCCTATAATAGGTTGTGTCTTTTAAAATTTCTTTATCAGCTTCACTAGCTTGAAATGGTTTATTCACTTGAATTGCTGACACAAAATCACCATTATTAACATAACGTCTATCAACACCAACTAAATCGAATAATAAAAGAATCGCGAAAGCAACGATAACCCACTGTTCTTTCAACTTCTCTTTTAGAAACATAAAAACAGCTCCCGCAGAAAGCAAAACTAAAATTAATGTTCTTAGAGTATCACTAGTATAAAGTGATTTTCTATCTTTAACCAAAGCATCAACAAATGATTGTCCATAACTTTGACGATAATAACCATCATTAACACCTACAAAATCAAATAACGAAGACTTAAACAACAGAAAAGCAATAGCAAGACCTCCTGTTATTCCTAGGGTATATTTTAAAGCTTTTAGTTTTTCTTCTTTCTTTTCAAAATCATTAAACAATCTAACAAGTCCGAAAATAGCTAAAGCAGGAATACATAATTCTAAAATAACTTGAATAGAACTTACCGCTCTGAATTTGTTATAAAGTGGCACATAATCAATAAAGAAATCGGTTAAAAACCCTAAATTCTTTCCGTAAGATAATAATAGTGACATTAAAGTACCACCAACAAGCCACCATTTTAAGCGCCCTTTTACTAAAAACAAAGCAAATACAAATAAGAATAAAATAACAGCTCCAACATAAGCAGGCGCTTCTACAATTGGTTGATCTCCCCAATACATAGGCGCGTGTTTAGCTTGTTCTGCAGCCTGCGTAGTAGTTGCTCCTAGTTTTCTAAAAGCATCATAAGTTGCCGAATCTTTACCAACATCTTCTCCGTTACCACCTCCCATAAAACGTGGAATAAACAAATTAAATGTTTCTGTAATTCCGTAGCTAAACTGAGTAATATAATCTTTATCTAAACCAGAAGTAATCTCTTTTGGTGAACCATCAGGATTAATAGTAAGCTCACTTTTACCACGCGTACTCTCTTTTACATATTCTTGAGTCGCTAAAATATTTGTAGCATTTAAAGCTATCGACAATACAACAGCAGTAACCAAAATACCAACCGATTTAAAATAATGTGGTAGCAACTTCTTTTTATAAGCATCAATTAAATAAACAATTCCTAAAACAACAACCAATAGCAATAAGTAGTAGGTCATTTGAAAATGATTAGCCACTAACTCTAATCCCATAGCAACTACTGTTAACAAAAAACCTTTAATATATTGTTTTTGAAATGTTAGCAGTATACCACCTAAAACCAATGGCATATACGCAATAGCATGCGCTTTACTATTATGTCCAACTCCTAGAATAATAATGAGATATGTTGAAAACCCAAACGCTATAGCTCCCAAAGCAGCGAGTTTAAAGTCTACTTTTAAAACCAACAACAAAACATAAAACCCGATTAGATATAAAAACAAATAATCTGCTGGTCTTGGTAAAAAACGTAATGCTAAATCAAGCTTTTTTATATAATTATGAGGATATTTTGCCCCTAATTGATAGGTTGGCATACCTGCAAAAGCACCATTTGTCCAATAAGTCTCTTCACCCGTTTTTGCTTTAAAATCTTTTTGCTGCTTGCTCATGCCTATATATTGCATGATATCGCTTTGAAACAATTGTTTTCCTTGTAAAACAGGATTAAAATAGGCTAATGACAAAACAACAAACCCTATAAGAATTAGGATATGCGGAAGTATTCTTTTTATTGAAAATTGCATGGAAATGTTTTAAAAACAACGAATGTGAAATTATGAATATTTTTTTAAGAATTATATAAATTGAAATAATAAATTAAAATAAGATGTTTTCCGCTTTCGCTAAAACATAACACACTCCTATTCTACCTCTTCAAAATCTACATAATCACCAACATCCTTATTAGAAGTTTTGATGTTTGGCATTTTATCAATAGTAATCTCCCCTTCTTTTTTAGATGTTTCTTGCTGCTGACGCTGATTATTAAATTGCCCCCCAAAACGCTCTTCTGCTTTTTTTGCAGCATATTTTAACATAAAAGGTGCAAAAATTCGTGAAAACACCTTTATAAGATAATAGATTACTACAATTATAAGTATGGTCCTTAATAAACCCATAAATAAAACTTTTATTTTAATTTTAAAACAAAAATACAATTCTATACGTTTAAAAAACATTGAAAAATGATAAAAAAAGTATAAAATATCTATATTTGAGAACCCATTAAGAACCCTACTAATAAAAACACAAAATCGATCTATTTATAGATACATCTAAATTTTTAAATATGACCCCAATTAAATCTACCCTGCTCATATTACTTAGCTTAATTACAACACAGGTTTTCAGTCAGTATACAGACGTTATAAATTCTAATAGACCAGGTGTTTCAAGAAGCGCTTTTTCTGTTGGAACCAATGTTGCTCAACTTGAAGTAGGTCCATATATGATAAAAGAAAAAAGAACTCCTGCAATACCATATGAAGTATCTGGAGTTGGATTAGATTTTGCTGCTCGTTATGGTTTATTGTGGGAAGAATTAGAATTAAATATCGAAGGCACTTTCCAAAATGACAAAAAAACATTTAATCAAAATTTGTTAACCGAAGACAAACGAGCAAATTTTAAATTTTTAAGCATTGGCGCTAAATACTTAATTTACGATCCTTATAAAAACTCAGAAAACGACAAGCCAAATTTATATAGCTGGAAAGCAAACCATAGATTTAAATGGAATGAGTTAATTCCCGCAATATCAGTTTATGCAGGCGCTAATTTTGACACTAAAAACAATCCATATACCGCTACAGGCATTGATGGTTTTAGCCCAAAAATAATGATTGCAACACAAAACAATTTCGCAGGCGGATGGGTGTTTGTTATGAATTTAATAAAAGATAGAATAGGTACAGATCAATCTGATTTTCAATACATTTTAACACTAACCCATTCTTTCAATCCTAAATGGGTTATTTTTGGCGAAACACAAGGGATTAAAAGCGATTTTTATGCAGATAACCTTTTTAGATTTGGAGGCGCTTATTTATGGGGGAAAGATTTCCAATTAGACACCGCTTTAACATTTAACACTAAAGATACACCTTCTGTTTTAGGTGTAAATTTCGGAATGTCATATAGATTAGACTTTCATAAAGACAAAGAAATTGACAATGGAACGTCTGCTGAAGCCGAAGGCAAAAGAAGATCTAACCGCAATAATAGCAATAAAAACAAGAAAAAGAGTAAAAAAAATAGCGGTAGTGGAGAAATTATAAAAAAACAAAAACGAGATGATACCGATTTTGGCAACAATTAAAAGTCAAAATTCATAAACTTAATATGATTATACTAAAAGAAGTACTTACAAAAAAAGACTTAAAGGCATTTGTCAAATTCCCTTTCAAACTATATAAAGATTCAGAATATTGGGTTCCTCCTATTATTAGTCAGGAAATAAAAACCTTCGACAAAAAAGAAAACCCTGTTTTTAATGACGCTGAAGCTAGATTATTTCTTGCTTATAAAGACAATGAAATTGTAGGTAGAATTGCAGCTATTACAAATTGGCTAGAAATTAATGGTCAAAATCTAAAAAAAATGCGTTTTGGATGGTTTGATTTTATTGATGACCTTGAAGTCTCTAAAACGCTATTAAATAAGGTTGCTGAAATTGGAAAAGACAAAAACCTTGAATACATGGAAGGACCAGTTGGTTTTTCTAACTTAGATAAAGTTGGAGTTATGACCGAAGGGTTTGAAAGCATTCCCCCTATGGTTACTTGGTATAATTACTCCTACTATGTAAAACATTACGAAGCTGCTGGTTTTCAAATTGAAAAATCTTATTCTGAAAGTAAATTTCCTTTTAAAAATGTAAAACCAGAATTCTTTTATAAAGCTCAAGAACTAATAAAAAGACGCTATCAGCTTAAAGCATTGAAACTTACAAAAACAGAAGAAGTTATGCCTTATGTTGACAAAATGTTCGATTTATTTAACGAAAGTTATGCCTCTTTATCTTCATTTGTAGCTATAAACGATATACAGAAAGCATATTTTAAAAAGAAATTTATAAGCTTTGTCAACCCAGAATACATCAAATTTGTAGTTGACAAAGATGATAAAATGGTAGGTTTTGCTATTGTAATGCCAGCTTTTTCTAAAGCATTGAAAAAAATAAACGGTAAACTTTTTCCTTTTGGTTTCAGACACATTCTAAGCGCAAAGAAAAACAGTAAAGATGTAATTTTTTACCTAATTGGTATTCACCCAGATTACCAAAACAAAGGTGTACATGCTGTTATTTTTAATGAATATTACGAAACATTTAAAGAAAAAAGCATAGAAACCTGTTTTAGAACACCTGAACTAGAAGACAATCATGCTATTCATCAAATTTGGAAACATTTTGATCCAGTTGTTTACAAACGAAGAAAAACATTCAGAAAAGATATTGCATAAAAAAAATCCGACTCTATAAAGAGTCGGATTTTTAGTTTTTATAAAATAACTTATAACTACTCACCCATTGCCGCCATTACAGCTGCAGATAAACGCTTGTAAGTTCCATTTTCTAATCTATCTCTAATAGCTTCAAAAGCTGCTAAAGTTTCAGCTACATCTTCTAATGTATGTGTTGCTGTAGGAATTAATCTTAGTAAAATTAATCCTTTAGGTATCACAGGATAAACCACTATAGAACAGAATATTCCGTAGTTTTCACGTAAATCTCTAACTAAAGCCATAGCTTCAGGAATACTTCCTTTTAAGTATACAGGAGTTACACAACTTTGAGTTGTTCCAATATCAAAACCACGCTCTTTTAAACCAGATTGTAATGCATTAACATTTTCCCAAAGTTTATTTTTAAGTTCTGGCATTGTTCTAAGCATATCTAAACGCTTTAAAGCACCAACAACTAATTGCATTTGCAGTGATTTTGCAAACATTTGAGAACGTAAATTATATTTTAAGTAATCAATTATTTCTTGGTCTGCAGCAATAAAAGCACCTGTACCAGCCATAGATTTTGCAAAAGTTGCAAAATACACATCAATATCATCTTGAACGCCTTGCTCTTCACCTGTACCTGCTCCTGTAGCTCCTAATGTTCCGAAACCATGCGCGTCATCAACAAATAATCTGAAATTAAATTTTTTCTTAAGCTCAACGATTTCTTTTAAACGTCCTTGCTCTCCTCGCATGCCAAACACACCTTCAGAAATAACTAAAATACCTCCTCCTGTTTGTTCAGCCATTTTAGTAGCTCTTTCTAAGTTTTTTTCTAAACTTTGAACATCATTGTGCTTATAAGTAAAACGTTTACCCATATGCAAACGCACTCCATCAATAATACATGCATGTGCATCAACATCATACACAATAATATCATCTTTAGCTACCAAAGCATCAATAGTAGACACCATACCTTGGTATCCAAAATTTAAAAGATACGCAGCTTCTTTACTCACAAAAGAAGCTAATTCATCTTGAAGCTTTTCATGTAAATCTGTATGACCAGACATCATTCTTGCTCCCATAGGATAAGCAGATCCATAATCTGCTGCTGCCTCTGCATCAACTTTACGTACTTCAGGATGATTTGCTAAACCTAAATAATCATTAATACTCCAAGTGATTACATCTTTTCCTTGAAATTTCATTCTATTAGAAATTTCTCCTTCTAACTTTGGAAACACAAAATACCCTTCAGCTTGAGACGCCCATTTTCCTAATGGCCCTTTATCTTTATAAATCTTTTCAAATAAATCCTTCATGTATTATAATAATCTTATTGCTATTAAAATTTAAGACAAACTACCTAAGAGTCATTGCTTTTTAAGGAAAAACAAAAACATATTTTTAATGTTTAAGCATGTTTAATGAAAGCTTTTTGTCCTTGGTTAGTTCTTGCAAAATTAAATATTTATATTGTTTGTACATAATTTTTAGCCTTCAATTATTGATAAAATAAAAAAAGAGATAATATTTTAACATCACCTCTTTTTTTATCATATTGAGAACCTAGTACTTACAGGTATTATTTTACGTATTGTATACTTTCTGATACTTCATTTTTACTATCAAAAAAGCCTTGCTCTGTCATCCATTTATCACTATAAACCTTACTCATGTAACGAGAACCGTGATCTGGGAATATAACAACAATATTATCATCCTCACCAAACTCTCCTTGCTCATTTAATTGTTTTATAGCTTGCATTGCTGCACCAGATGTATATCCCATAAAAAGACCTTCTGTTCTAGCTAATTCTCTTGCTGTATGAGCACTTTCTTCATCAGTTACCTTAATAAACTCATCAATAACATCGAAATTAGTTGCTGTAGGAATTAAGTTTTTCCCTAAACCTTCAATTCTATATGGGTAAATTTCTTTTTTATCAAACTCTCTTGTTTCATGGTATTTCTTAAGTACCGAACCATAAGCATCTACTCCAATAACCTTAATATTTGGATTTTGCTCTTTTAAATATTTAGCTATCCCAGAAATAGTTCCCCCTGTACCACTACATGCAACAAGGTGCGTTATTTTACCTTCTGTTTGTTTCCATATTTCCGGACCAGTAGATCTATAATAAGCATCAACATTTAATTGATTAAAATATTGATTTATATATATAGAACCTTTCATTTCACTATGTAATCTTTTTGCAACTTCATAGTATGATCTAGGATCATCTGCACTAACATGAGCAGGACAAACATAAACTTTTGCCCCCATTGTTTTAAGCATGTCTATTTTATCTGGAGACGATTTAGAACTTACAGCTAAAATACAATCATAGCCTTTAATGATACTTACCATAGCTAAACTAAAACCTGTATTACCTGAGGTTGTTTCTATAATTGTATCTCCTGGTTTTAAAATACCTTGCTCTTCAGCTTGTTCTATAATATAAAGTGCTATTCTGTCTTTACAAGAATGTCCTGGATTAAAGCCTTCTACTTTACTAAAGTAATTCCCTTTAAAATCTTTAGTTATTGTATTTAACCTAATAAGTGGTGTATTACCAATAAGATCTAATACGCTATTTACTACTTTTGGATTATCTGCCATAAATTGCTTTTTATAAGCTACAGTAATATTACTAAAATTATTTGTAACCTAAAACCTGACAAAAATAAAACTTTTTTTTTTATTACCTATGAATTCCTTCTAAATCTAATAAAAAAGCATATTCTAAGGCTACTTCTTTAAGGCTTTCAAAACGTCCTGAAGCCCCGCCATGACCTGAATCCATATCAATATGAAGTAGTAATTTATTTTTATCAGTTTTTAATTCGCGAAGCTTAGCTACCCATTTGGCTGGTTCCCAGTATTGTACTTGTGAATCATGCAAACCTGTTGTTACCAACATATTTGGGTATAATCTTGCCTCAATATTATCATATGGAGAATACGACTTCATATAATTATAATATGTTATTTCATTAGGATTTCCCCATTCATCATACTCGCCCGTTGTTAACGGAATGGTATCATCAAGCATGGTTGTAACTACATCGACAAATGGAACTGCTGCTAAAACCCCATTATATAATTCAGCGTTCATATTAATAATTGCTCCCATAAGTAAACCGCCTGCCGATCCTCCGTAAGCATATAAATGTTTATTTGAAGTGTAGTTTTGCTCTATTAAAAATTTTGAACAATCTATAAAATCGGTAAACGTATTTATTTTTGTTAATAATTTTCCGTTTTCATACCAGTCTCTACCTAAGTATTCTCCGCCTCTAATATGCGCAATAGCATATATAAAACCTCGGTCTAACAAGCTTAAACGTACTGTTGAAAAAGATGGATCTATTGTAGAACCATAAGAACCATAAGCATATTGTAACAATGGATTTGTACCATCTAACTTAATCCCTTTTTTATAAACCAAAGATATTGGCACTTTTACACCGTCTCTAGCTGTTGCCCAAACACGTTTAGATTCGTAATTTTCTTTATTAAACGTACCGCCTAATACTTCTTGTTCTTTCTTTTTTTCTCGTGCTTTTGTCTTGAAATTATAATCTATAACAGAACTTGGTGATGTTAACGAGTTAAATCCGTAACGTAATACTTCGCTATTAAAATCTGGATTATTACCCAAGTACGCCGTATAGGTTTCAGAATTAAAAGGTAAATAGTAATCTTCGTTACCATTCCAACTTATAATGCGCAATTTATTAAGTCCGTTTTCACGTTCATTAACAACTAAATAGTCTTTAAAAATTTCAATATCTTCTAATAAAACGTCTTTTCTGTGCGGAAGCACTTCTTGCCAATGTTTTTTTTCTGTTGCATCTTCTTTTGTTTTTAACAACTTAAAATTAGTGGCACCATCTTTATTAGTAATAATATAAAAGCTATCATTATAATGAGCAATATTATATTCTAAGTCTTTTGTTCTTTCCTGAAACAGCTTAAACTTATCATCAGGCGTATCTGCATTTAAAATTTGATATTCTGAAGACAATGTACTTGATGACCCAATAACTATATATTTCTTAGATTTTGTTTTATAAACAAAGGTGTTAAAGGTTTCATCTGATTCATAATAAACTTCAATATCTTCTTTAGAAGAAGTATGTAACTTATGCTTAAAAATTTTATGAGAACGCAAAGTTACTTCATCTTTCATTGCATAAAACAACGTTTTATTATCGTTTGCCCAAGTAGCACTGCCTGTTGTGTTTAAAACTTTATCTTCATAAACCTCACCTGTAATTAAGTTTTTTACTTGAAGCGTATATTGTCTTCTACTAACAACATCTACAGAAAATGCTGCTAATTTATTATCTGGACTAATAGAAATACCACCTAAATTAAAATAAGCATGATCTTTAGCCATGGCATTACAATCAAACAGAATTTCTTCAGGAGCGTCTAATGTTTCTTTCTTACGAATATAAACAGGATAATCTTTTCCTTTTTCATAACGCGTTAAATACCAATAACCGTTTAATTTATAAGGAACGGAGCTATCATCTTCCTTAATTCTGCCTTTCATCTCTTCAAATAAATCCTTTTGAAAAGACTCTGTATGCTTCATTACATCTTTGGTGTAATCATTCTCTGCATTTAAATACTCAATAACTTCAGGGTTCTCTCTATCATTCAACCAATAATAATTGTCAATCCTTATATCTTTATGTTTTTCTAATTTTTTAGCTATTTTTTTAGCTACAGGAATTTTTATAGTAGTTATATCACTATTCATTTTGATTTCTTTTTTACAGGAAACGGCAAAAATAGAACTTAGCAACAAAACAATGGTAAGGTTTTTCATTTTTCGTATTATTTACAATAAATTTGCAGATATTAATTAAAAACTAAAATATATGTTTGGAGATATGATGGGTATGATGGGCAAACTAAAAGAAGCCCAAAAGAAAGTTGAAGATACAAAGAAACGATTAGATACTGTTTTAATTGATGAAGCTAGTAATGATAATAAACTTAAAATTACACTTACAGCTAATAGAACTATTAAGTCTATTGAGATTGATGATGAATTACTAGAAGACAAAGAACAGCTTGAAGATTATCTTATTTTAACAATGAATAAAGCCATTGAAAAAGCAACCAAAATAAATGAAGCAGAACTTGCTGCGGCTGCTAAAGATGGTATGCCAAATATTCCTGGAATGGATTTATTTAAATAAAACTTATTTGGGATTATAAATATTGAAGCGTCTTTAACAATTGATTATGCATCACATTTGTGTAATCTAAATGTGTTACCATGCGCAATTTACCGCCTCCCATGCCTATAATATGAATGTTTTTATCGGCTAGTTTTTTAATAAAATATTTTTCTTCAATATCATCATTCAATTCAAAAATCACAATATTTGTTTCAATAGGTTCAACGGTTTTCACCATTGTTAATTTACTTAACTCCTCGCCTATTTCTTTGGCCCTTTGATGGTCTTCTTTTAATCTTTCAATATTATTATCTAAAGCATAAAGTCCGGCAGCAGCTAAATATCCTACTTGCCTCATATTGCCACCAAATATTTTTCGGATTCTGATAGCATTTTGCATAATTTCAGAATTCCCCACTAAAACAGAACCTATTGGACAACCTAACCCTTTACTTAAACATACTGAAATCGTGTCGAAAACTTCTCCATATTGCTCTGTTGTATCATTTTTTTCAACTAAAGCATTCCATAAACGAGCGCCATCTAAATGAAACCCTAAATTGTTTTCATCACATACTTTTCTAATCTTTTTTATTTCATTAAAATCCCAACAAGCACCACCACCTTTATTAGTTGTGTTTTCAATTTCTACTAGACTTGTTTTACTGTAATAATAAGCATCCGGATTTATAGCTTCTTCAACTTGTTTTGCTGCAAACATGCCTTTATTACCATCAATTAATTTACAAGAAACGCCACTATTAAAAGAGGCTCCACCAGATTCGTAATTATAAATATGAGCATATTTATTGCAAATAACCTGATCTCCAGGATTTGTATGGAGCTTTAAAGCCGTTTGATTCGCCATAGTACCACTGGGAAAAAACAACGCTTGATCTTTTTTAAACATTTTTGCAACACGTGCTTCTAACTCATTAACTGTATGGTCTTCTCTAAATACATCGTCCCCCACTTGGGCTTGCATCATCGTTTCCAACATAGGTTTTGTTGGTTTTGTTACGGTATCACTTCTTAGGTCTATAGTCATGTATTCTTACTTTTCAAGTAAATATTAATTAATGTAATTTAACCGATACCAACAAAATTTCCTCTAATTTATTTAGTTTTTTGTGTTTTTTTTTGTAATATAAATTTAAAATAATTAAAATGAATATTATTAGTTCTGAAATAATTAAAATCAAACAAAAAATTAAAAAAGGTAAAACTCGTTATTTTGTTGCTGCCAGCTATATTTTAGTTGCATTCCTATTATTCATTGTTTTTTATATAAATAAGAAATACAATATACCATTTGAAAAATTAACTGGAGATCCAGCATTAACTTTTAATGCTCATCCTTTTATTGGTTTTTTATCAAATTTAGGAGTTCTTTTGTGGTGCTTTACTGCTTCTGTTTGTTACTTTTCATCTGCTTTACTATTTACCACAAACAACAACAAAAAAGCTCTTTTTTTTCTAAGTTCTGGATTTTTCACTAGCATACTATTAATTGATGATTTTTTTATGTTTCATGATTACATCTTTTATTCATTTGAAAGTTTTAAAATTATTCAACCAATAACATATGTAATATATGGCATGCTATTACTTTTGTGTATAATTAAATTTCACAAAATTATATTTGATAGCCTCTATATATTTTTAGCATTAGCTGTTGGATTTCTAGGTTTATCAGTTTTTACAGATTTAGTATTTGAAAATATTGGATTAGAATATTTTATTGAAGATGGTTTTAAATTTATTGGAATAACAAATTGGATGTTATTCTTTTCTATAACTTCTTATCAAAATGTTAAAACTAGATTATACTGATCTAAATATTTAATACACCTTTAAACTTAGAGTAAATAATAGAAAGTATTGATAAAGGATTTTTCTTGTAATATTTTAAAGGAGTATTTTTTAATAAAAAACTAAAATTAAAAATAAACAAAAAATTTTGTTTGATTTTTGGCTTTATTCCTGTTAAAGTTAAAAACTTAGTGTGTTTGTAATTTAGTACTTCAAAATCAACATTTATAGCTGAAAGACAATATAAATAAGGGAAATTTACCCCAGCAATTTCCGAAGCCTCAGTAGTTTCCCAAAATCTTGGATTAATTTCTAAAACTAAAAATTGCTTAGTTTTATTATCAAATCGTATATCTATATTTGCTACACCATTCCACATAAGGGACTTCATTAGTTTTTCTATGATATCATATAATTGTTGATTATAAAAAAACTCTAATCCTATTTGTGGTGAAAATGGTTTATCTGACCACAATGTTCCTTTTTGCATTGTATAAGCAAGTAGTTTACCATTCTTACACAAAACATTGCACCCTAAATCGAATCCATCAATATACTCTTCAATTAAATAATCATATTTAAATTTATTATTATTATTATTATTATTATTATTATTATTAAAAAAAGATTTAAGCTCTTCATTACTAAAAAACTTTTTAATTCCATCTCCTCCTCCTGAACCTATTGTTGGTTTTGCTAATACAGGGAATTTAACATCTGAATCGTTCTGAAAAGAATCTCCTGATTTAATTAAAAAACTTTTCGGAGTAGGTAATTCGTTTTTTAATAAGTGTTTTGCCAATAAGCCCTTATCATTTGCATTATAAAAAGCTTCTAACGTGGGTAAAAAAAATAATTTATCTTTATGTAATATTTTATCTTTATTTTTTATTAATGCTTCAATACCAAATTCATCTATTGGCATAATTACGTCAATTTTAAACTTTTTGAGTTCATTATTTATACTAGAAATTAATTCTAACTCATCTAATCCTTTTGGATAATAAGAGTAATTCTTAATTTTTCTAGAACGTTTAATATTAACATCTTCTCTATTCGAAATTATATAAATATCAACTCCCTTTTTCTCAAACAAACAATTTACTATAAAAGATAAAAAATTACTCTCTGCTTCAGGAATTAGAACAGATAATTGCATAGATTTTTTTTTCATTTTAATAATTTTAAACTGTGCGTTGCACAAAACAAATCAAACTCTAAATAGACTTTTAAATTTATAAAACACAATATAAAGAAAAGGAATAGGGTCTTTAATATAAAACCTGATTGGAGTAAACTTCATAATAAATCTTAAATTAAATATAAATAATTTATTACCCCTTATTGAATTCATTAGCCCAAATAAATTTAAATATCGTATATGATTATATGATACTCTAGGGAAATCTAATTTTAAACTCTTTAAAGTATACAAATATGCAAAATTAACTCCAGAAGCGACAGAAGCATCTAAAGAAACCCAAAACCTAGGATTAATTTCAATAATTTTATATGTAACATCTTTTTCATCAAACCGCATGTCTATATGGGCTACACCAGACCAATTAAGTGTTTTCATTATTTTTTTCACAACATCATATAACTTTTCAACATATAAAAACTCTACACCATCTGGAGGAGAAAATTCTCTTTCTCCTGATAAAAAGCCTTTTTGAATTGTAAATGCTAATACTTCTCCTTTTTCACACAAAACACTACAATCAATATCATAACCTTTTATATAATCCTGAATAATGAATTTAAAATCCAATTCATTATTCAACAAGTATTGTTTTAACTCTTTAAAATCATTAAACTTAATAATATCGCTTCCACCACCACAATCTTGAATTGGCTTAATTAAAACAGGAAAATCTTCAATAACATTTAATAACAACTCTTCTTTTGTATAATAATATGTTTTAGGAAAAGGAATACTATACTCTAACATATGGTGAGTTAATAAAGCTTTATTATCTGCTATATTAAAGCTTTCAATATTAGGCAACAAACCTATTTTATTTGAAAAAGAAACCTTATTCCTATATTTTATAAGTGTTTTAACACCATAAGTATCTATAGGAATAACCAAATCAATTGAATGTTTTTTTAATTCTTTTTCAATATTACCCAACCAATCAATTTCACTATTCGTTTCTGGATAATAAGCAAAATTTGTAATTTTTGTAGAACACCTGAAGCCAACATAATTTATATTAGAAATAACATAAATATCAACATTTCTCTGCTCAGATAAACAGTTAACAAGCGAAGTAGTATGTGTTATACTCGCTTCTGGCAAAAGAACAGATATATGACCATTTTTATTTATCATATTTAAAATTTATAAAAACTACAGTTATCAAGCTTAATTTTTCAAAAAAGTATTGATTTTTTTTATAGAAAAAAAAAAAAAACCTCAAAATACAATTATAATACTACCAATAACTACATTGTAACCTCTTTATAAGTTTTGTTGAGCAATTAAATATTAAACTCTATTTTTGTTAAAAAATATTATTCATGATAACTTCCGATCAAATTAAAGATCTTAATCCCCGCCTTAACGCAATTAGGCACTACCTTTGACGTAGACACCAAACTTATAGAAATACAAAACGAAGAAGAGCAAACCTTCGACCCTAATTTCTGGAACGACTCTAAAGCTGCAGAAATTATAATGAAATCGCTTCGGGTTAAAAAAAAATGGGTAGAAGATTACAATAAAGCCAAAGCACAATTAGAAGAATTAGAGCTTCTTTATGAATTTTATAAAGAAGGTGAATATACTGCTGAAGAAGTTGAAGAACACTACAACAATCTTACAACCCTTCTTGAAGATATCGAGTTTAAAAACATGCTTTCTGAAGAAGGTGATAGTTTAAGTGCTGTGTTACAAATAACAGCTGGTGCTGGTGGTACCGAAAGTTGCGATTGGGCAAGTATGTTAATGCGTATGTATTTAATGTATGCCGAAAAAAGCGGATTTAAAGTTAAAGAACTTAACTTTCAAGAAGGCGACGTTGCTGGTATAAAAACAGTGACTTTAGAAATTGAAGGAGATTTTGCATTCGGTTGGTTAAAAGGTGAAAATGGTGTGCATCGTTTGGTGCGTATTTCGCCTTTTGATAGTAACGCAAAACGTCATACTAGCTTTGCTTCGGTTTATGTGTATCCGTTAGTTGATGATACTATAGAAATAGACATAAATCCTGCTGACATTGAAATTACAACCGCACGTTCTAGTGGTGCAGGAGGACAAAATGTAAATAAAGTTGAAACCAAAGTACAACTTCTTCATAAACCTACTGGTATCCAAATTCAGTGTTCAGAAACCCGTTCACAACATGATAATAGATCTAGAGCTATGCAAATGCTTAAATCTCAATTGTATGAAATAGAACTTCAAAAACAATTGGCACAACGTGAAGATATTGAAGCTGGTAAAATGAAAATTGAATGGGGAAGCCAAATACGAAACTACGTGATGCAACCTTATAAATTAGTGAAAGATGTTAGAACAGCTCATGAAACCAGTAATGTTGACGGAGTTATGGACGGACAAATAGATGACTTTTTAAAGGCGTACTTAATGATGATGGGACAAAAACAAGAAGACCCAAATACATTATGAGTAAAATAGACACTATTATTTTTGATTTGGGAGGTGTTTTAATCGATTGGAATCCTGAATATGTTTTTCTAAATGCCTTTAATGGAGATAGAGAAAAAACGCAATGGTTTTTAGACACTATTTGTACCATGAATTGGAACGAAAATCAAGATGCAGGCTATCCTATAAAACAAGCTACAACCGATTTAGTTAAACAATTTCCTGAATACAAAAAGTACATTGAAATGTATTACGGACAATGGGAACAAATGCTTGGAGGAGATATTAGCGGAACCGTTAAAATTTTAGACACACTAATAAAATCTAATAATTACAAAGTAGTTGCACTAACAAATTGGAGTAACGAAACCTTTCCTATTGCTAAAAAATATTTTGAGTTTTTAACTTGGTTTGACGGTATTGTGGTTTCAGGTGATGAAAAAACAAGAAAACCCTTCAAAGAAATTTATGAAATCACACTTAATAAATTCAATATAAATCCTGAAAAAGCTATTTTTATTGATGATAATTTAAGAAACATTGAAGCTGCCAATGCCCTAAAAATTAAAGGTATTCATTTTAAAAACCCAGAACAGCTTCAAAAAGCATTAAAAACTTATAATATACATACATAATGACAAAAATATATCATAATCCACGTTGTTCTAAGTCTAGACAAGGCATAGAAATACTAACTAAATCGGACAAACCATTTGAGATTGTTAAATATTTAGATGACAACCTTTCAGCAGAAGCTTTAACAGAAATTATCACTCTTTTAAACATTAACCCAATTGATTTAGTAAGAAAAAATGAAGCTATTTGGAAAAGTGACTTTAAAGGAAAATCATTATCAGATTCTGAAATTATAGAAGCCATGGTTAACAATCCTAAACTTATTGAGCGCCCTATAGTAATAAACGGAAATAAAGCTGTTATTGGTAGACCTCCTGAGTTAATTTTAGATATTATCTAAGCTTTCTCTTCTTTCTTATTTAACAAAGCTTTAACCTTTACCCGCTAAACCTTAAAGTATTTTTGTAGTCTAATCGATTAAAAACGAACATGACCAAACTTATCTTAAGTACTTTACTGTTTTTTGCACTATTATCAAATGGTAAAGCCTACTCAAAAAACACTTTTAAACCTGACTTTAAAACAACTATTGATGCAGAAGTTACAGTTTCAGGAAGAGTCATAGATAAAGAAACAAAACAACCTTTAGAATACGCTACTGTTGCTTTTTTTAGTAAAAAAGAAAACAAAATTATCACTGGAGGTATTACAGATACTAATGGAAACTTTAATATTTCAATAGAAAAAGGTATTTATGATGTTTCAATAGAATACATCGGATTTAAAAAACTTACAATTCCAAATAAAAAAATTGCAGGTTCATTAAGCTTAGGAACATTTTCATTAGAATTAGATACAGAATCTTTAGGTGAAGTTGAAATTATCGCAGAAAAAACCTCTGTAGAAATTAAACTCGATAAAAAAATCTATAATGTTGGTAAAGATTTAACTGTTAGTGGTGGTAATGTTAGTGATGTTTTAGATAATGTACCATCAGTTTCAGTAGATGCAGAGGGTAATGTGGCTTTAAGAGGTAACGATAATGTACGTATTCTTATTAATGGAAAACCTTCAGGTTTAGTTGGTTTAAATTCCACAGATGCTCTTCGTCAACTACCTGCAGATGCCATTGAAAAGATTGAGGTTATTACCTCCCCTTCTGCTAGGTATGAAGCCGAAGGAACCGCTGGTATTTTAAATATTATTTTACGAAGAAGTAAACTTTTAGGGCTTAATGGCTCTATAACTGCTAACGTAGGACATCCAGATGCTGCGGGTATTTCTGGTAATATTAATTACAGAACTGGTAATGTTAACATCTTCAATACAACATCGTATAGATACAACGAATCTATAGGACATTGGTATAATAATGTTATGTACAATGATATTAATACGCCAGATTTAGATGAAAAAAGAAATTGGACAGATATTAGAAAAGGATTAACAACTAACTCTGGTATAGAATGGTATATTAACGATTCTGCTTCACTTACAACAGCTTTAGTTTATAGTAATAATGATAATAAAAGTAACTCTGTAAACAACCTGGTTTACACCAATAAAATTGATAATACAACTAGTAAAAGTATTAGATTAGACCCAGAAAATGAAGATGGTGAAACCATTCAATACTCAGTAAATTTCACTAAGAATTTCAAACAGACCGATCATAAATTAACTTTCGACTTTCAATATGAAAACACGAATGATAATGATTTATCTTTAATAAATACAAATGGTATCAATACCGAAATCGCTAGTAATTTTGAAGATCAATCTAAAATATTATTACAATCTGATTATGTATTACCTATAGGAGAACAAAGTCAAATAGAAATAGGATATCGTGGTGATTTTGATAACCGATCTACCGATTATAGAGTAGAATTAATCAACACAGATACTGGCAATTTTGAAGTTAATAATGATCTTACAAATGTCTTCAACTTCAAACAATATATAACGGCTATTTACGCACAATATGGCAGTAAAATAGATAATTTTTCGTATTTATTAGGATTGCGAATGGAAAACACGAGAACTACTTTAGATCAGCCTACAAGTGGTGATTTTAACAAAAAAAACATAACAGGATTATTTCCAACAATAAATCTAAATTATGAGATTACTGAAGAAGAAAGTATAATGCTTGGTTATAGCAGAAGATTGCGAAGACCTCGAGGTTTTATGTTAAATCCGTTTCCTTCAAGATCTAGTTTAACTAATGTGTTTCAAGGAAATCCAGACTTAGATCCTACTTATACGGGTAAATTTGAACTTGGGTATTTAAATAGATTTGGAAAATTTACATTAAGCACAGCTTTATATCAATCTCATTCTACTAACGTCATGACTTTTGCTAGTAGAGAAACAGGAGAAATAGTTGAAATTGATGGAGAAAATTTTCCTGTTATAGAAAGAGGCCCTCTTAATTTAGCAACTGATGATAGGTATGGTTTTGAATTTAATTTAAATTATAATCCTTCAAGAAAATGGAGAATTAACACCGATTTTAATCTTTTTAAACTAAAAAGAGATGGCGCGTACAATGGTATTGATTTAAGCTCTAACGTAACGACATGGACAGCCCGCTTAACAAACAAACTTACTTTACCTTATAAAATTGATTGGCAAACTAATATGAATTATAGAGCACCAAGCTCTGATGCACAAAATAATAGAAAAGGAAGGTTTTCTACCAATGTAGCCTTTAGCAAAGATTTGTTTAAAGAGAAGGCTTCAATAGCTTTTAATATTAGAGATGTATTTAATAGCCGAAAGTTTAAAAATTTTATTACTGCTGAAACTTTTACAACCGACCAAGAGATTCAATTTAGAGGTGGTCGTACTTACAATTTATCATTTACATACCGTTTTAATCAAAAGAAAAAACAAGAAAGAAATGGTGGTTTTGAAGGAGGCGGTGTTGAAATGTAATATTTAAAATTAAATTGATTGTGCTATAACGTGGCCTTTATTTCATCAAAACCCTTGACTTCAACTTTGCCTTGTGTAGGTGTCATGTTTCTCCAAACCCAATTGTAATGTTCAATAATTTTTACAGCTGGTAAGTGTGGCCTTTCGCCAGTTGTATGCCCATTCTCAACAACAGTTACGCTATATTTTTTTGTTAAAGCAGACTGAATAGTTGATTCTACACAAAAATCGGTAGCACACCCCGTAATAATCAATTCATTTACACTCAATGCTCTTAATATATCTTGAAGCTTTGAATTATAAAAAGAGTCATTAGCATACTTATCAATTAAAACATCATTTTGTTCAATAATTAAGGCATCTAAATTCTCCCATTCTAAAGAATTCTTTTCAAACTCCCCTGTTCCACTACCATCATGCTGAATATAAATTACAGGATAATTATGTCTCCTAAAAATTGAAGCAAGCTCATTTATTCTACTAACGACTCCATCAGTATCAAATCGAGGTGTTTTAGATGTAAAAGATCCCTTTTGCATATCAATTACTAAAAGTGCTTTTCTATGTTTCATTTTCAATAGTTTAAGTAAAAACAGATGTAAACTAAAAAAGGGAAACTATCTAAATAGTTTCCCTTTTTTATATATCAAAAATATATCTTAAGCTTGACGCTTAGCTTTCTTTTCTTCTTTAATTTCTTTTAACCTTTCAATTATAGAACCTCCAATCCAATAAGGAATTGCAAAGGTTAATAAAAATATCATTAACCAAAACCCTATTGTTAATATGGTTAAAAATGCTAAAAATCCTAAATATTGGTCAAAATCAAACATAAATATAAGTGTCTATTAAAATCTACTGCAAATATAATGCAAAGGTATTTGTTATACAATATCAAATTAAATTTTATTAACAGAGTTTTTAACCATATTCATTTATTAAAAAAAACTTATAAAAACTGATACATATCATACCAATAGAAAGCATAAAACAATTAACTTTACATCTTTAAATTTAATCATTATTAAGATGAGTTTTAGAATAGAAAAAGATACCATGGGCGAGGTAAAAGTACCTGCCGATAAACTTTGGGGAGCACAAACAGAACGCTCTAGAAACAACTTTAAAATAGGCCCTTCGGCGTCTATGCCTCTTGAAATAATTTATGGTTTTGCTTATTTAAAAAAAGCAGCTGCATATACAAATTGTGAATTAGGTGTTTTACCTATTGAAAAACGCGACTTAATAGCTGCCGTTTGTGATGAAATACTTGAAGGAAAACATGATGACCAATTCCCTTTAGTTATTTGGCAAACAGGTTCTGGTACACAAAGTAATATGAATGTGAATGAAGTTGTAGCTAACAGAGCGCAACAATTAGCTGGAAAAGTTATTGGTGAAGGCGAAAAAGCTATTCAACCAAATGATGATGTTAATAAATCGCAATCATCGAATGACACCTTCCCTACTGGAATGCACATTGCTGCTTATAAAAAAATAGTTGAAGTAACTATTCCTGGTGTAAAACAATTACGTGATACACTAAAGAAAAAGTCTGAAGAGTTTAAAAATGTTGTAAAAATTGGACGTACGCATTTAATGGATGCAACGCCTTTAACACTTGGTCAGGAAATTTCTGGTTATGTAGCGCAATTAGATCACGGTTTAAAAGCTTTAGAAAACACATTATCTCATTTAAGCGAATTAGCTTTAGGAGGAACTGCTGTTGGTACTGGTTTAAATACGCCTAAAGGCTATAGCAAACGTGTTGCTGAATATATTGCTGAATTTACAAGTTTACCATTTGTTACTGCTCCTAATAAATTTGAAGCTCTTGCTGCTCATGATGCCTTAGTTGAAACACATGGTGCTTTAAAACAACTAGCTGTTTCTTTAAATAAAATAGCAAATGATATTAGAATGATGGCATCTGGACCAAGAAGTGGTATTGGTGAAATTATTATTCCTGCAAACGAACCAGGTAGTTCTATTATGCCAGGAAAAGTAAACCCAACACAATGTGAAGCCTTAACTATGGTTTGTGCTCAAGTTTTAGGTAATGATGTTGCTGTTTCAGTTGGTGGATTACAAGGACATTATGAGCTAAATGTATTTAAACCTGTTATGGCTGCAAACGTTTTACAATCTGCCGAATTAATTGGAAATGCTTGTGTTAGCTTTGAAGAAAATTGTGCAATTGGTATAGAACCTAATCAAGAAGTTATAACGAAGTTATTAAATAACTCACTAATGCTTGTTACGGCTTTAAATACTAAGATTGGATATTATAAAGCTGCCGAAATAGCAAATACCGCTCATAAAAATGGAACGACTCTAAAAGAAGAAGCTGTACGTTTAGGTTACGTTACTCCTGAAGATTATGATGCTTGGGTAAAACCTGAAGATATGGTAGGTAGTTTAAAATAACTACTCTTTAATATAGTGTATAAAAAAACAGGTAAATAAATTTACCTGTTTTTTTTGGTTGGTTAGCTATCAATCCTTTGTATTTTAAACAAAAGGAAATCAAATCAAATATATCATTTAACTAGTTATCAACTATTAACAAATGTTAATGACTCCTATTTTTTTTCTAATTCGGCTTAATTGAACAGCTGTAATTCCTAAGTATGAAGCAATATGGTACTGAGAAATAAGCTTATCTACGTCAGGATAATGCTTTCTTAATTCTAAATAACGCTTTGTAGCATCCATTGAAATTAATTCTACTAAACGTTTTTCATATTGAGCAAACAGAATACCTAATATATTGATATGCATATCCTTAAGAGCTATATTATTTTCACACAGGTCTAACAACTCATAATAATCAACTTCATAAACCTTACAATCTGTAAGTGTTTCAAAAGTAAAATTAGATGGTTTTTTTTCTCTTAAAGCTGTTAGAGAACCAACAAAACTTGTTGGCAAATAAAAGCTTTTATTAAACTCTTTACCTGCTTCTGTAGATATATAACATCTTATAACTCCTGAAACTAGCATGTAAATTTTAGTTGTCATTTCATCTAACTTAACAATTTGAGTTCCAGCAGGAATTCTTTTAAATTCAGAAATACTTTTAATTTCTTCAAAAGTTTCTTCAGAAATCTTTGAAATAGAATTTAAATAATCAAAATTTATATTCATTCTACTTATTACTTATAGATAGGTTAAATGCTTTCGTTGCATGAATTGTTGTAGTATCAAAAGCTGAATCTAAAACATCGTTCAAATTTATTGCTTTAATTCAGTAAACCCAATTTTTTATTTCGGTATAATTTGATTAACTATTAAGCAAAAAAAAGTCTCAAGCTATTAACTTGAGACCTTAAATTAAGTGTTGTTTTTTTATTTCAAAGTAAATTCAGAAGTTGAAACTAAATATTTTTCATTAAAAACATTAACTATGTAGCGTCCTTTTTCAAATTTATCCTTTCCTTTTGAAGCAACAAACTCACAAATATTAAGAGTTGATTTTTCATAATTAAACTTACTAATAATACTATAGTTTAATGTTTTATCTTCAAACTGAACTTGTTCGTTTAATCCTAATGTATTGTTTTTAGGATCTATTACTTGTACATATAACTCTTGTTCTCCTTCTTGCACTAAAACATTTTTAGCAACAGTAAAACAAACTCTAATTTTGTCTGAACGACTAGCTCTTTCAGTAGGAATTAATTTCCCTGAAGTTCTTTCTATAACTCCAAATCCTTTTAAACCTACAGTTGTTAATAAAGATGCATTTTCAACAACTTCAGCTAAAGCTGTATTTTGTACCAATAAAGAATCTGTAAACATATTACGCTCTTCTAAACGAACACGTGTACTATCCAAAGATGTAGCTAAATATGAATTTTCAACTCTTAACGAATCATTTTGAGCTAATAACACATCCATTTCTTTTTGTAATGATTGATATTTCTTTTTATATCTAAATAAACTGTTAACATTAGTTTCTGCTATTTTTAAAGAATCTATTAATCCTTGAATACGGTCTCTTGCTTCAACTAAACTAGCATTAGCAACTGTATTATCGTTAATAGCTTCAGTATATCGCTTATTCATAGCGGTTAAATCTTTCATTACAGATTGTTTTTCCTTTGTAAGTCTAGCATCATTTTCATTTTTTTCATTTACTAAATTCATTGTATAAAATGCTGTTCCTAAAAATAATACTAAAGCTATTCCCAAAGCTATTTTAAGTCCTTTACTACTTGTGTTGTTTTCCATAATTACTTGTTTTTAATTCTAACGTTATTTAATTCTTAATACTTGTTTTTTTATAATGCTATAAATAAATAATGATGTATTTTTATTCTTCAAAATTTATTATACTCTTATGGATAAACTTGTTTTATTTAATAATACCACTCGAAATAAACTATTAAACAAACGCTCTGGTGAATCCAAATTTGGCGAACATGTTAAAATATTAACCAGCATTTCAAATATATACGAAAATCTTAATAATTTAGATGTTACACATGTAATAATTGGTCTTCCTGAAGATGTAGGTGTATTTGCAAACTATGGAAATACAGGAACTTCAAAGGCGTGGGAAGCAACTCTTAAAGTTTTATTGAATATTCAAAGCAACCAATTTACTAAGGCTAACAAAGTACTCATTTTAGGTCACTTAGATTTTACAAATGAATTATTTAAAACTTCTATTTTAGATCCTTCTAAGAAAAAAGATATTGAAAAAGCCCGAAAAATAGTAGCAGAAATAGATACATATGTGTCTCATATCATTAATCAAATAGTTTTAGCGGGTAAAAAACCTATTATTATTGGTGGTGGTCACAACAACGCTTACGGAAACATTAAAGGCACATCATTAGCTTTAGGCAAACCTATAAATGTGGTTAATTTTGATGCCCATTCCGATTTTAGACCAGAAGAAGGGCGCCACAGTGGTAATGGTTTTAGCTGCGCTTACGCGGAAGGTTTTTTAGAAAAATACTTTGTGTTTGGTTTACATGAAAACTATACTGCTGATACATTACTGCAATCTTTAACAAAGTTCAAGTTTATTAAATACAATACTTTTGAAGCTATTGAAATTAGAAAAGAATTAAAATTTAAAGCAGAAATGGAACGTGCTTTAAATCATATAGAAGAAAAACCTTTTGGTATTGAAATAGATTGTGATGCTATTGAAAACATTCCTAGTAGTGCCATGACACCTAGCGGATTTAGTGTTAATAAAACACGAAGCTTTGTAAATTATTTTGCAAAACATAAAAACGCGAGTTATTTACATATATGTGAAGCTGCACCAACAAAGAAAACAAAAGCTCAGGTTGGAAAATTAATTACATATTTAATTACAGATTTTATTAAAGCGTATGACAATTAATATTATTCCTTTTGAAAAAGCATACTCAAAAGATTTCTATAAATTAAATATAGAATGGTTACAATCTCTCTTTTATGTAGAACCTTATGATGAGGAGGTTTTAAGTAACCCTGAAACCTATATTATAAACAAAGGCGGACATATCTTTTTTGCTAAACTAAATGATACTATTGTTGGTACGGTTGCATTAATGCCTATGGAAAATGAGGAAGATTTTGAATTAACAAAAATGGCTGTTTCACCCAAACACCGCGGATTTAAAATTGGACAACAACTCATGCAACATTGTATAGCTTTTGCAAAAGCTAATAACATGCCAAAACTTGTTATTTATTCTAGTACAAAATTAGATAATGCTATTCACATTTATAAAAAATATGGTTTTAATGAAATAGACATAGAACCTAATAGCCCTTATAAACGAAGTGATATTAAGATGGAATTGGTGTTTTAAGTTCTTTGTCATGTCGACGAAAGGAGACATCACATTACAAATATTTGACGCCTATTGATGAGATTTCTCCTTTCGTCGAAATGACAATCATTTAATTTCCTACCGCCTTCAAAGAATCAATCTGTTTTTGTAATCTTTTAATAGCTTCAGCTTTTTCATCAACCATAGGTATTACACTAACAGAATCTTTTACAATTTCAGGTAAATCAATTTCTTTTGTTTCTTCAACAAAATAATAACCAATTTTTTCGCTAGAACGCCATGCTTCATTTAATTGATCGTAAACCGTTTTATCCCATTGACTTGGGTGTTTTACATCAATCCAAACGACATCACGATACTCACTATCAACCAAAACTAAATCGGGCGTTGCAGAGCCATCAAACTGTTGCGAATCTTCTTTACTTATAGAAGATACGGTTCCCATAAAAAACATACGCTTTTTACCAGCAATATCTTTAATATAGGGTCTAAACTCTACAGGTGTATTTGCCGACCAATCGTATTCTTTTCTAGATTCTTGCACTTTTAATGGCATAGCCGAAACGCCTGCATAACCTTGTTTTTTAGCGGCATGGTTGTAATAATACAATGTATTTGTTCCATCTGATGGTACAAACACACTATAGCTTAAACTAGTTCGCTCACTACCTACAGGCTCTAAACCAAACCAATGATATAATCCGCTATAAGCTCCAGAATTGGTGTCTGAAAAATCAAAATCAGTTACATAAGGTTGCTGATTTTGGTCTTTAGGCATTTCTGGTATTTTCACTGCCGTTTCCATATTCCAAGGTAATGGATCGCTAAAACCTCCTAAAAATTTTAAAGATTCTGCTTGTAACTGAGATACTTTTTCAGATAAAGTATTTTGACGTGTTAAATACGGATGATTTTTCATATCTTCAGGACTAATAAATGTGCCCATACCTATTAAAATACGCTCTATATAATCATTAAAATCGTGTTCGCCATTTTCAATTACCATAACACCTCCAAAAGTTGGATACGGAAATAAAAAACCTTTCCATTTAATTAAACTTACAACTTCTACCCACTGCCCAGTATCATTCTTCATGTAAAACGTATCACTTGGCTCATAATTAAACAGCATCCAAGGATTGAAACGTTGCACAACTGCATTATATGTGTTTCGACTAAATTTTAAAGATTCACCGATAGAAAAAGTAACCGGAATTCTATTTTCACTAGAAAACCTAGGAAACGGTGTGGTACTAGACACTGCAAAAATCTCTTCAGTATTATCAGTCATACCTTGCCACATATACTTTTCGGTAGGTTGAATGGCCATTGTCCATTTATTTTCATCTTCAATTCTTACCAAGTGAGGCAATGATACATCCTTGGTTTCCCCTACACTTTCATTCGCCATAGAAAATATATTTCGTAATGGCTGAATACGTTCATTTTGTGTTAATGGTAATTCATTAATTTCAATTCTATTCAAATTATTAAAAACGTTATATGTTTTCATATAATCATACATTTTAAAATGCCAACCTACAGCATATAAAATCCCAAAGAAAATCACTAATAAAGCTAAAAGACCTAATCTACCTCCTGTAGTAGCCGATTTTCTGAATTTTCGTAAACCAAGAAACAAAACAATACCACTTAATAAAATGATGAAAATGAACTTTCTAACAAATAACAAAGCTGGCTGATAATCGTCGCGCATTACAAATAATACGATTAACAAAATCAACAAAACAATGATGGTGATTGTTTTTTGTTTTTTTCCTTTATTCCAATAATTTTTAATCATTTTATACTTTTTTTAGCACGAATTCACTAATATTTTAAACTGAATACTGTTTACTGCCACTGAAGACTTTACATAAGTCCTTTATCTTTTAATCGCTCTCTAGCACTCTTCTCTACCTTTTTTGGAGCTTCTTTTGGCTCTTGCTCTTCAATTACTTCTGCTTCTTTGGTTTTTAAATCTTCAATAAAGTCTTTTCCTTTATCAATAGTATCACTTACTATATCCTCCAAAGAATCACTTTTTTCTTCAATAACTTTAGAAGATTTAATTACAAAATTAGCAATATAAGTACCTATTAGCGTTCCTGCTGCAAACGAAGCAAATGCCGAAATACCATAATAACTTGCAAATACAGAAATTGGTGTTAAAAATTCGATAATTAAAGCAGCTATTAAAACTAAACTAACAACAAAGATTAACCGAGGTAAAAAGGCTTGTTTAAAAACAAAACCTTTTGGATTATCAGCTGTCATTTGTAGTTCTTTACTATTAACAATTTTATTTAAAAATCGATATGCTCCATTGCCATTAGATTCTCTCCAGTACAAAAAGATTCCAAATAATATGGCTGCAATAAAAATTACTAATTCTAGTCCCATGATGTTAAGTTTGAAGCATGAAGTTGGAAGCTTGAAGCCTCCTACACTTATGCATTAATTTTTTATTTTATTTCTGAATGCTATTGTCATATTCATTAAATCAAAACAGTCTTTATAATATTTTAAAAATTCATCTTCAGAAAAATATTGCCTTCTTTTTGCTTTATGCAAACAAGTAACAACTTCTGCTATTGACCGAATTGAATACCCTAAAAACCTTCTGTATTCTGGTCCAGACTGCAAAATAGAGCCCTCAGAAATATTTAATGCAATAGAATCTGCAGCCCTTTTTAATTGAGAAGATAAATTATAAAGCTCATCTTTAGGAAATTTACGGGCTATATTATTCATATCTTCTCCTAAATCCATTCCTTTTTGCCAAATAATTAAATCTTCAAATTTAAATTTCATGTCCTAAATTATATTCATAAAGATAAAAACTTCTAACTTCATTCTTCTAGCTTCGTCCTTAATTTATTAGTCTATAATCATTAAATATTGTTACTAATTGTTTCAATAGTCCAATCTTTTAGCGAATCGTCCCAAGTTTTAAAACTAGAATAAAACGCTTCTTTATCGTACCAATACCAAAACAACACATCTTTAGCCGATACATTAACTAACAGTTTCCAAATTAAATCTTGATGCTTCGCATCTAACGATGAATGTGGTTGGTGTAGGGCTTCAAAAAGTTTTAAATCGACAATATCGGCTATTTTAAATTCATTGTTTGTTTCTATCTTTTCAAGATAACGTTCTACACTCATTACCTTTTTACGCGATTGTATATCTAATTTATTTAGATAACTTTTATATAAAATAGGATCGTTTAAAATGTCTTTTATAGGGTGTTGTGTATCTTTTAAATATTGAGACATTTCGAATTTCTTAATGCGCTCATATCGTTTGGTTTTAACAACTTTTTCTAAATCGTACTCAATTATTACGTGATCGCGCAATTTTTCCATGAGTTCTGGTTGCTCAATATGATAAATCAACACTTCATAATTAGTGTCTTTTATAGCTTCTTTATACCATGTTTTATCTTCAAAAACAATGATAGGCGTTATAAAATCGCGTAATACATACACACCTCCAAAAGCTCTCGTATAAAAAGAATCTGTAGTGTATTGTAATTCATGTAAATCTAAATCTCTATGACGTAAATCTCCATACGCTTTCGCGGAATTTAATAATTGCTCATGTATGGTTTCATCAATAAAATTATTATCTCTATTAAAAACATTAATAAGTTCTAATTGTTTTTTTTGAATATTGACTAAATCATTGATTAAATGAAAATGAATTGTAACCTTATTATATTTTAAAACATCTAAAGGCTCGTAAAAAGCATCAATTCCTTGATCGAAATCTAAACAAATAGCGCAATCGCGAGTAATGTTCTTTATCTTATCTTCATGAACTTTAAATACATATTTCATGATATCTCTATCAAACGTATGAAAAGGCAAATACACAGGTTTCCCTTTTTGTAAAGGAGAAATAATAATTCCGTGTGGATTTGCTTCTCCATTATTTAGATAAAGAACTTCTTCTTTTTCTTCAGCTATTTCAGGGCTCCAACCTATACCGTCAATATGAAAAGTTGTTAGCTTCGTTTCAGTAAAACCAAGTTTTACTAAGCATTTATTATAACGCTCAACTAACTTTCCGCTTACGGAAATAAGTTCACTTCTGTATAAATTGGATTCTTTTAATTTGTTCATTTTTGTCATTCCTGCAAAGGCAGAAATCTCATTATTTATTGTTACTTATTATTTATTTAAAAATCACAAATAATAAATTTAATCATTTTTAATATTCTCTTTTATTTTAAAACAGATTCCTGCCTTTGCAGGAATAACAACGTTTTACGCCAATAACTTATGAATTATCGCATATTGCAATAATACAATGGTTCTTGTATCTTGAATATCTCCATTATTAAGCATGTCAATTGCTTTTT
The DNA here is from genome assembly GCF_044385915.1 of Thalassobellus citreus. Taxonomy (NCBI): domain Bacteria; kingdom Pseudomonadati; phylum Bacteroidota; class Flavobacteriia; order Flavobacteriales; family Flavobacteriaceae; genus Thalassobellus; species Thalassobellus citreus. Next base: position 70,173 of record NZ_JBISCC010000121.1, read on the forward strand.
CAAAAGGAAGTTCTAATACTTCAATATCTTCATGTTCACTTTCTAAACCGCCACCATCATTAACTTTCATGTCATCGGTATACTCGCCAACAAAAAAATGCATTTTCTCTGTCATAACCCCTGGCGATGAATAAGCTTCGTATACTTTCTTTACCTCTTTTAATCTGTACCCTACTTCTTCTTCGGTTTCTCTTATAACACAGGCTTCAGGATTATCTTTATCTAACATACCTGCAGCAATTTCGACTAAAAAGCCATCCTTATTATCATTTTGATAAGTTGGCATTCTAAACTGTTTCGTTAAAATAACCGTTTGTTTTTCTTTATTATAAAGCAAAATACCAGCACCGTCTCCTCTATCATAAACCTCACGCATTTGGTTTACCCAAACACCACTACTCATTAAATAATCGAATTTTACTCTATTAAGAATATAATAATTATCTGAAAGTAGTTTCTTTTCTATATTTTTAATATGATTATCGCTCATTTTCAAATGATCTTCTTGCTTCCGTTTCTATGTTTAATTGATTAACGCGAGCATCTACTTTTCGTTTAAAATCGGTATCAGCAATAGTTGCTACATTATCTAAATAGCGCACCACTTCTTGACGACGAATTTCAGAAAAATTTAAACCTTTCATATTGGCACGCATCAATTCTTGAAGCATATTAAACTTTTTATCATATTCTTGTTTAAAGTAGATTTCTGGATTTTCAAACCAATCTTCTTCCAAATCAAAATCGGTTAAACGTAGTGACACCGTACTTTGAATATTTCTAACATCACGTGATGAAAAGAACGGAAACGCCTTTTGCATTTCTTTATACAAATTAGCATAAAATAAATGTTGATTTGATTTAAACTGTTTTTCTACTCTATCATAAATCTCATGAACACGCGCCTCTGTTGGTTTATCGCTTACATTTAAGATTTCCCCCATGTTTTTTGCCAAACCTTGATCTTGTAGATACGCATAATTTTCTGGTCCTTGCATGTTTACAAAATCGGGCATAGTTTCATCTAGTTTACGCCACCATAAATGATCTTGATCTAAAAAATCATGCTCTGTTCGTGCACCATCAATTTTAAAACGTCCTTGCACACGTGAAATCACTGCTTTATCTAGCATTTCTGGTAAATTTGTAAATAAACCAATAGAACTATTACCGTAATTTACAGCATAAGCACCTTCGGTATACCTTAAAAAGACACCAATAACTTCTTTTACACCTGCAGAAACACCTTGAGCCGTACGCTCTTGTAAATTATTTTCGGCATCATCAATAGGTGCGAAAATTAATTTTGTGGGATCTTGTAATGGTTTCATCCATTCTACCATTTTTTCAGCAGAACCACCTTGAAAGGTACTAATTAAAGTATCTGGCATGGGGTGAAACAAAAACGGAATATCTAAGGTATCGCAATGCTCTTTTAAACGCGTAGCAATTGCAGCAATAAGCATACTTTTTCCTGTTCCAGGAATACCGTAGCCCATAAATACAGGCATAAAACCACCTAGTTCTTGAAACGGATTCTTTTTGGCTGTAAAATCGTAACTCAACATGCGTTCAGTTAAACGACGTGCAAAATGCTTCGCATCACGATTACCTACAATTTGTTCGAACTTAATTTTATTGAATTCGATGCTTTGTGCAGTCCCTTGAAATACATTATTCCAACCTGAAACAGCAAACTCTGAATTTTCAAGTTTATAGGTTCTATCTTCTATACTTGTGGTATATTCTAACGAGCTTTTACGTAACTGAATTTCATCAATTAAAGCTTCAAAATACACGACGGTAAAATCAATCACATCTTTATCGGACTTTACAATTTCTGGATGCCCTAAATATTTGTCATAATAGAACAAACTACATGAGAATCCTTTTATAGGCGACATTAATGAAACCTCTGGAATACCAGCAAATTTTTGCTTCATTACAGATAAATCATCAGATGCATGCGGTTTTAAGTCGTTTAATATTTTATACGAAGCAGCAAATAACATAAATGCTGTTGCTGTGTGCATCTTGCTTTCAAACTCTCGTTTTCCATTATTATCTAATGCCGATTTGTTTTCGTTTAAAGCCGATAATCCAGACGCATCATAATAGCTATCTTTAATCCAGATACCCAATGTAATACCTTCTTGTACTGCGTAAAGCGTTTGATTTAAGTAAATAGGAATGGCTACCGAATCTGGCAATAATCGCTTTTTTAAAGCTAAAATGGTTTTTGAAACCGAAGTTACTTCGGTAGAACTACCATTATTTGCACGTGATAAATACAATAAAATAGATTCGTCTTTAGCGTCCTTGTCTTTATTCTTAGCACGAGAACCTTGCTCCCATTGAATACTTTTTAAATACGATGCTGCTTCATCACGAAGCATATCAAGTTCACTTAATTTTATTGGGAATGTTGAGTTGTGTTCCATTTTCTTTTAGTTTTCAGTCTCAGTCGCAGTTTACAGTAACTGAATACTGCTACTGTTTACTTTTTCAAATCTATTTTCAATCCAGCTACTTCAATAGGTACTTTTGCTAAGCTATCTAATATTTCTGGCGTTTTATTGTATAATAATTGAATAATACGATGCGGTGCAAACACATATTTTTGTTTAAATACATCGTCCCATTTTTGAAGTGTTTGTTTATTAAAAAAACTACCTTCTTTAAATTCGCTTCCCGACTTTACTTCGTTTATTCTTAAAGAAATGGCATACGATTCTAACGGTATTTCTTTTTTTGCAATACTTTGTAAAATAGCATGTGTTACCTCGTTTTCATCTTTTGCAAATACATTATGTATGGGACCTAAATCTATTCGTTTTATAAACTTTGGCGATACTTTTGATAATCTTTTATCAATAGTATACGCCATGGTGTCTAAACTCATATCTCTATCAGATGTGGTTTTTAATACCTCATAAATCTCATCTTTATCATCATTTATACGTTTGCCATCATAATTAAAATACATGAAACATATAAAAGGTCGGTTATGAGATACATCGTAAAAACTCCAACTAACCATTAAATCGGCATCAGAATCTTTTGGTGCATTTATAATTTTTCCTTGAACAAATCGGTTAAATATATATTCCTTTTTTACCGAAGAATAATACACTATTGAAGATGCTTGAAACAACTTACTTTTTTTAATAGGTTGTTTTTTATGCATTAAGGTTTCTAGAAACTCTTCTTTTAAAGTAGAAATGGGCGTTAATTTATTTAAATACTCATTTCGTAATTCTAAATCGTTGAATAAGTATCTAAATTCTAAATAATTAGGAAAACCAGATTCGGTTAAATCTACCTTCATATTATCCTCTTCGTCATACATATATTTAATACGCATGGCTTCAATAGAATACAAAAGTAAATCGCAATATTGTTTGAATAATAACACTTCTTGTTCGTTACAAAGTTGCTCTTTTTGAACAGCAACAATCAATTCTTTAAAAGCAAAATCTATCATTTTATGATAAAAAACGTAATGCTCTTTGGAATCGAGTATGGCAGAATCTAAAGGTGTTACAATGCTATTTATGGACATTTTTTCAATTGATAATTGACAATTGTTAATTAATTTGGGCGTTACTTTTTACTACTCGCTTCCTCCTTTGTCGGTGAGCTCAAACATACCGTTCAATCCCTAACGCAAAACAGAAATAAGATTTAAACTTAAGGCTTATTTAATGAGATTCCCGCCTTCGCGGGAATGACAAAAATTATTTTAACTTAACAAATCGTCGTCGTTAGCTTCTGGTTTTGGTTTTCCTTCTGGTTCGCCATCATCTCCAGATGGTTTATTAGCATCTGCTTTATAGTAATCTTCAAAAATCTCTTTCATATCGATACCGTAACGCTCTGCAAAATTCTTTTGAATCTCGCCATCTTTAGCACGAATTTCTTGTAAAGCCTCGGCATAACTGCTGTAAACACCTTGCATTACTTTTTCGTGTACTGGAATATTATCCATCATATCTTGACGTGCTTTGGCACTTGCCGTATGCATAGATGCTAGGGTTTCTCCAATATGCTCATCGGTTTTTACACCTAAATGCTCTAAAATAGCTGCAAATTCTTGATCGGTTCTTGCTTTTAAAGCCACTACGTAACCATCGTAATATTTAAGACGCTCTTCTGTGTCTGACTTAAGTTTAGCACGATGTGTTTGCAAATTGCTACGTAAAGAGGTTAACACTTTAATAGTTAAATTGTGCTTGTGCACAAAACTGTCTTTACTGGCAGCCAAGGTTGTATACGCATTTTTAAGACCTTCGAGCTCTTCTACTTTTTGTTCTAAAGCAGTCATTTTACCAATAGCCTCTGAATATTCGGTAGATTGTTTATCGGCAATATCTTCTAATTCTTGACGTGCTTGTTTTAATAACGCATATTGCTCTTCTAACTTAGCTTCTACTTCTTTCTTCTTTTCTAAAGCTTTGGTATGATTTTTAGAAGCTTCGACAATCGCATCTTTTAGCTTTTCTTCTACTTCTTTAATCTCTACTTCACGGTTTTTTAAACGTGTAACTGCTGCTTGAGATTTATATGATAATTCGCTTAAAAGCGTTTGCACATCGGCACTTTCTATACGCTCTTGAAACATGGCCTTTGCTTTATTATCGGCACCAGCTCTTACTTTTTCGGCAGCTTTATATTCTTCTTGCTCTTTTTTAATTTTACTTTTTCGTCCCCAAAGGTTATTCCACCAAGTGTCTGGTTTAGCTTCAGCATCTTCTAACTCTATTCTGGCACGTTCTAAAGCTTTTTGAGCATCGTCAATTACTTTTTGCTCTGTAGCATTAAGTGACGAAAACTTCTCGAACATGATTCCAACCTCATCTTGATAATCGGTTAAATCTTTAATAGCATCTAAAAGCGATGTTCTGTCCTTTTCTGCCATATGAACTACATCATCTAAAGTGGCATTTAATATTTTTTGACGGACTTCTGGATCGTCTTCTTGAGACAATTTAGATTTCATAGTGTCTATGGCTTTGCCCCAATTAACATCTACTTTTTCGGTTTTTTCGTTTAAAGAGGTTTCTAATAAATCAAAATCGTCTGACATGTTGATACTCGTTATTTAAAGTTGAACTTATTTTATGGTAAGCAATTTCGTTAAAAAATATCATTTCTAAAAGTAAATATTTACTTTATAAATAATATTTCTAAGTTATCTTGTTTAATCTATTTGTATAATAAATTTTTAAAATGTTACATTTTAAACAACCACTTTAATTTATTTATAGGTAATATATTTATACTAAATATAACCTGCCTTAATTATCTTACTAATTGTGTAATAATAAAAATATAGTATATTTGATTCGTTATTAACATTATTTATGCCTTATATGCTATCTGCATCTTATCCTTTATCCATATTTCTTATAGACCAAGCTACTGTTGTTGTGGTTTTAGCTATAGTAACTGCATTTTTTGCTATTATATTGATTTTAGGGGTTAGAAAATCTTATCTATTAAAAAAAGAAAACAAACGTCTTGATGAAATAAGCGAAAAACTAGCTAAAGAAAAAGAGGAATACAAAGATTTTACTGATGGCCATATGTATGGTGGTAATTAAAGTCTAATTATGAATACAAGATTCAAATCTTCAATTATATTAATTTTTCTATTTTACTCTCTTTTTAGTTTCTCACAAAAATTGAATTGTAAAAATTTCAAAAACGGAGAGTTTTATTACCCTGGATTACCTGATAAAATCACTATTAGAAAAGACAGTATACAAGGAAGTTACAGCAGTGGTAATTTAGAAATGATGTGGGATGTATTATGGAAAAATGACTGTGAATACGAAATTGTTTGCTCTAAAGTTTTTAACAAAAAGTTACCTATAGAAGTAGGTGATAAAATGCTTGTTAAAATAGTTAAAACAAATAAGAAATGTTATTATAGTGAATTAACCGTATTCAACAAATCTTTTCCTGAAGGTATGACTTTACCTGGTGGTCCTTATGAATTGTGTTTAAGTGAAGACAAACGCTAAAAACAATTACTTACATTTTACACTTTATCGAAAACATACCTTCAAGTTTTTATTTAACTTACTAATCTAGTAAATTAGCTTAGTATATTGATAATGTTTCTTAAAAAACTTCAACTTATGGATTCAGTGATTTTAATTACAATATTTGATATTGCTCTATTATTGATTATTTTCTTAACAAAAAATAACGATAATCTTATATACGATGTAACTCCAGAAGAAGAATATGCAAAAAACATTAATGCTTTTAATGAAAACATAAAAGCTATTGATGACATAGATCTTTCAGGTTACAAAGTAGAATTAGGACATTTATATAACAATTAATATCGTACCAATTATGGCGTATCTAGTATTAACCTTTTTCGGAACTTATTTTATAGAAATATTATATCGTCGCATTTTTTTAGAAGAACAATTAAAAAAAAGTTTCAAAAAATTTGAAGTAAATAAAGAGTTTATAATGAATCTTGAAATAAATAATTACAAAGTAGGCTCAGGACATATTTATGAATAGAATTAATACTTATTTATAAAACACAAAAAACCTGCAAATGCAGGCTTTTTGTGTGTCCAATTTTGAAATATATTATCGAACTAATTTCTTGTATTTAATTCGTTTTGGCATTAAATCGCCACCAAGACGTTTCTTCTTATTTTCTTCATAATCAGAGAAAGAACCTTCAAAGAAATATACTTGAGAATCGCCTTCAAAGGCTAAAATATGTGTACATATTCTATCTAAAAACCATCTATCATGCGATATTACCACTGCACAACCTGCAAAGTTTTCTAAACCTTCTTCTAAAGCACGTAATGTATTCACATCAAGATCATTAGTAGGCTCATCTAAAAGCAATACATTACCTTCTTCTTTAAGTGTCATTGCTAAGTGCAAACGGTTACGCTCACCACCAGAAAGTAATTTTACTTTTTTGTTTTGCTCGCCTCCAGAAAAGTTAAAACGACTTAAATAAGCTCTAGAATTCACTTCTTTTCCGCCCATTAAAATTAGTTCTTGTTCATCACTAAAGTTTTGCCAAATGGTTTTCTCTGGATCTATATTAGAATGTTTTTGATCTACATATGCTAATTTAGCAGTATCACCAACTTTAAACTCACCTTTATCTGGAGTTTCTTCTCCCATTATCATTCTGAAAATAGTTGTTTTACCAGCACCATTAGGACCAATAACACCAACGATTCCTGCTTGTGGTAAGTTGAAGTTTAAGTCATCATACAACAACTTATCGTCATAGCCTTTTGCTACACCTACAGCATCAATAACATTGGTTCCTAAACGTGGTCCGTTAGGAATGTATATTTCAAGCTTTTCATCAAGTTGTTTTTGATCTTGACTCATTAACTTATCGTAATTCTTTAAACGCGCTTTTTGTTTAGTTTGACGTCCTTTTGCTCCTTGACGTACCCAATCTAACTCACGCTCTAAAGTTTTTTGACGTTTAGAAGCTGTTTTACTTTCTTGAGCCATACGTTTAGACTTCTGATCTAACCAAGACGAATAGTTCCCTTTCCAAGGAATACCTTCACCTCTATCTAATTCTAAAATCCAACCAGCTACATTATCTAAAAAGTATCTATCGTGCGTTACGGCAATTACAGTTCCTTTATATTGTGCTAAATGATGCTCTAACCAATGTACAGATTCTGCATCTAAGTGGTTGGTAGGCTCATCTAATAGTAATACATCTGGTTCTTGTAAAAGCAAACGACATAACGCTACTCTACGCTTTTCACCCCCAGAAAGTACGCCTATTTTTTTATCACCATCAGGCGTACGAAGCGCATCCATGGCTATTTCTAATTTAGTATCTAATTCCCAGGCACCAGCAGCATCAATTTGATCTTGAAGTTCGGCTTGACGGTTCATTAGTTTTTCCATCTTATCGGCATCAGAGTATACTTCCTCTAAACCAAACATGTCGTTAATCTTATTGTATTCATCAAGAATAGCAACCGTTTCTGCGGCTCCTTCTTTTACAACTTCCATTACCGTTTTATCATCATCAAGTTGAGGCTCTTGTTCTAAATACCCAACTGAATAGTCTTGTAAAAAGGTAACATCACCTTGAAAATTCTTATCAACGCCTGCTATAATTTTTAATAAAGTAGATTTACCAGATCCATTAAGACCTAAAATACCAATTTTAGCTCCGTAAAAGAAACTTAGATAAATATTCTTTAAAACAGGTGTATTTGCACCTTGAAATGTCTTGGTTAAACCAGACATTGAAAAAATTACTTTTTTATCGTCACTCATTATACTCTACCTTTTAAAGCGTTAAATACCCATGCGATTGCAAAAAAACCAAAACCAACAGCTGCAAACCCCCAGCCCGCAACATCATCGTATCTAAAAGCACCTAATGCTATTAATCCTAATCCTACTAAAATCATAATAGTTGTAGCCCAAGCTAAAACCGTATTTTTATTCATTGCCATAATCTTTTGTTTTGATGGTTAGTCGAAACGCAAATATCGTATTTTTATACAAAAAAGCACCTAAAATAGGTGCTTTTTGCAATCAATATAATTTCTGTGTATTCTTTTCTGTTAATTCATAGGAACTTCTATGATAATTAACTCAGCATTTTTAGTTGCTTCTATTAAGATGCTATCCGTTTCTGAAACACCAATAGCATCTCTTTCTTGTAACTTATTATCAGCTACAGTAACCTCTCCATCTACAACAAACACATAAAACCCATTATTTTCATCTTTAGATTCCAATGATATGGAATGACCTGCATTTAAATCTGAACGATAAATATAGGCTTGTTGACTTATTGGCAATGCATCTCCTTCTAATTTATCTTTAGGCGCTACAACAGTTTGAAGTTTGTTTTTTTGATTTACACGTTCAAACTTTCGTTGCTCATAATTTGGTGTTACGCCCATTTCTTCTGGGATAATCCATAATTGCAAAAAGTTTGTTTCATCAGTTTTACTATCATTGAATTCTGAATGTGTTAAACCTGTACCCGCACTCATTACTTGCACTTCTCCAACTTCAATAGCACGTTTATTCTGCATACTATCTTGATGCGATAAAGCACCTTTTAATGGAATAGAAATAATTTCCATGTTTTGATGTGGATGTGTTCCAAACCCCATTTTTGGTTGTACTAAATCATCATTAAGCACTCTTAGCATTCCAAAATTCATACGTTCTGGGTTTTGATACCCTGCAAAACTAAAACTATGGTACGATTTTAACCAACCATGGTTTGCATAACCTCGTGTATCTGCTTTGTGAATTATTGTTTTCATTTCAATCACTTTTTATATCTACAAGGTTAAAAAAACCTTGCTAGACAATTAACTTACTGGAAGAAAGCCCATTTTACCTGCCTGATAATCGCGCATAGCTTCCAAAATTTCTGTTTGTGTATTCATTACATACGGTCCGTAAGTTGCTACGGCTTCGTTAAAAGGTTCTCCAGATAAAAACAACAATTTACTATCTGCTTTTGCTTCAATTACAACACCTTCTCCTTCTTGATTAAATGTTATCATTTGATTTTTATCTAGTTTTAACATTTCAGAGTTATTTACTAAAACACTTCCATTAACTAAATATAACATAGACTGATGTGTTTTTGGTATTTCAAGATTGTAAAGACCTCCTTCTTTAGCGTCTATAACAAAAGCATTTACTGGTGTTTGAGTTTGAATACGTCCATAAACAGCTTGTAACTCACCTGCTACAATTTTAATATTAACTTTTTCATCTTCAGAAGTAACCACTCTAAAATCTTCACTTTTAACATGCTGATAATTAGCAGGAATCATTTTCTTTTCAGCTGGTAAATTTAGCCATAGTTGAATTCCTTCTATATAACCACCTTGCTTCACAAAGTCTTTTGAAGGTCCTTCGGCATGAACAATACCTCGTCCGGCTGTTGTCCATTGTACATCACCTGCCTTCACAATACTTTCATTTCCTAATGAATCGCGGTGCAACTGCTCTCCTTGAAATATAAAAGTAATGGGTTCAAAACCACGATGTGGATGCGGCCCCAAATCAAAAGGATTTTGATCTTTTGAAATATGATAAGGTCCGTAATGATGTAATAATATAAATGGATCTACCATATCAATATTCTGAGTTGGTAGTGGTTGTCTTAATCTTATAGGGCCCATATTTACAAAATCGCTACGCCCTACTGATTTTATTCTATTTGTTTTCATTTTATTTCTTTTTAGTATTTATTTTCCATGGAAAATAAATATGTAAATTTTTTTATCTTATTTTATCTAATAAGTCACTTAACTGAATAGCTTCTGCTTCATTTAAGTTTTCTAAAAGATCGTCTTGAAAGTTTATAGAAATAGCTTCCAAAAGCTCTAAACCTTTTTTAGTAATTTCTATATGTACTACTCTTCTATCTCCAGGACAAGGTAATCTATTAATTAGCTCTTTATCACAGAGCTTATCCATGAGTCGTGTAGCATTAGGAGCACGTTCAACCATACGTTCCTTAATGGTTTGTACATTAATAGCTTCACCAGCACCTTTAAGGATTCTTAAAATATTAAACTGTTGCGGAGAAATTCCAAAAGGTTTAAAAAACGCATTTTGTTTACTACTTATCCAATTAGCTGTATAAATAATATTTAACAAAGCTTTTACCTTATTATTTACAAATTTTGAATTTATATCTTTTGAAAGATCCCCCATTTATCCAGTTTTCAGTTTAAATTCTACGTTTTAAATTATAGTGCTTTCTGTAAAAGCTCTACTTGACTTTTTAATGCTGAATTTAACTCTTCATTGATAATCTTTCCATCAGAAAAATTATCTCCAAAAGATGGAAAAGAAAAATCTGAAACAATATTTCCTCCCATATAAGGAAAACGTCCTTTTGCTATTTCTAAAACTGTAGCACCTCCTCTAGCTCCTGGAGATGTTGCCATTAAAAGCATTGGTTTATCGCTCCATAGCTTACCATCTATTCTAGACATCCAGTCGAACAAGTTTTTAAAAACTGTTGCATAGGCTCCGTTATGTTCTGCTAATGATAAAACAATCCCATCAGACGCCTTTATAATATCTAAAAACTTCTGAGCATTATCTGGAATTCCATGTGCTATTTCATAATCAATTCCGTAAAGCGGTAATTCAAAATCATTTAAATCTAAAACGTTTGTATTTGCGTTTTCAACTAAACTAGCAGCATAAATAGCTAATTCCTTATTAATTGAATTTTTACTATTTGATCCTGCAAAAGCGATTATATTTTTCATGTGTTTCTATTTTTATAGTACAAATGTAAATAAAAAATATTTATATTCCAAGGAATATATTACCATGTAATATTATTTGTGATTTCATTAACATAATATGAATTCAAATAATAAAATTCTTGTTTCACAGGAATGTCAACTTTTGTACATTAGCAACAAACTATTATTATATACATGGACATCAACTTCAATAAAAACGAAGATCATAACAAACTTTTTATTTCCGAACTAAATAAACGTCTAACAAAAGTAAGTTTAGGAGGCGGAAAAAAGCGTATTGAAAAGCTACACAATAAAGGCAAAATGACTGCTAGAGAGCGTATTGATTATCTGTTAGACTCTAAATCTAAGTCTATTGAAATTGCTGCTTTTGCAGGAGAAGACATGTATATAGAACATGGTGGCTGCCCTTCTGGAGGTGTTGTTGTTAAAATTGGATATGTTAAAGGCAAGCAATGCATTGTTGTAGCCAATGATGCTACGGTTAAAGCAGGTGCTTGGTTTCCTATTACTGGAAAAAAGAATTTAAGAGCTCAAGAAATTGCTATTGAAAACAAATTGCCAATCATTTACTTGGTAGATTCTGCTGGTGTGTATTTACCATTACAAGATGAGATTTTTCCTGATAAAGAACATTTCGGACGTATTTTTAGAAACAACGCCATAATGAGCAGTATGGGAATCACTCAAATTGCTGCTGTTATGGGAAGCTGTGTTGCTGGAGGCGCTTACCTGCCTATTATGAGTGATGAAGCTTTAATAGTTGATAAAACAGGGAGTATATTTTTAGCTGGAAGCTATTTAGTTAAAGCTGCTATAGGAGAAACTATAGATAATGAAACGCTAGGAGGTGCTACAACGCATTGTGAGATTTCTGGTGTTACCGACTATAAAGCTAAAGATGATAAAGATGCTTTAGATACCATCAAAAATATTATTGATAAAATTGGTGATTACGATAAGGCAGGATTTAATAGATCGGAAACTAAAAAACCAAAAGAGAACCCTGAAGATATTTACGGAATTATCCCGAAGTCTAGAGCAGACCAATATGATATGTATGAAGTTATTAAACGCTTAGTTGATAACTCGGAGTTTGATGAATATAAAGCGGGTTACGGACAAACAATTATTACTTGCTACGCCCGAATTGATGGTTGGGCAGTTGGTATAGTTGCTAACCAACGTAAATTAGTGAAAACAAAGAAAGGCGAAATGCAATTTGGTGGTGTTATTTATAATGATAGTGCCGATAAAGCCACGCGTTTTATTGCTAATTGTAACCAAAAGAAAATTCCGTTAGTATTTTTACAAGATGTTACTGGCTTTATGGTAGGTAGCAAAAGTGAACACGGAGGTATTATAAAAGATGGTGCTAAAATGGTGAATGCAGTAAGTAATTCGGTTGTTCCAAAATTCACCATTATTATTGGAAATAGTTACGGTGCTGGTAATTACGCGATGTGCGGAAAAGCATACGACCCAAGATTAATAGTTGCATGGCCAAGTGCAGAACTTGCAGTTATGAGCGGAAACTCTGCCGCCAAAGTACTTTTACAAATTGAAAAAGCTTCTTTACTAAAAAAAGGCGAAGAGATTACACCTGAAAAAGAAGCAGAATTATATAATAAAATAAAGAATAGATACGACAACCAAGTATCTCCTTATTATGCGGCTGCTCGTATTTGGACGGATGCTATTATTGACCCATTAGATACCAGAACATGGATTTCTATGGGTATTGAAGCTGCTAACCACGCTCCTATTGAGAAAAAGTTTAATTTGGGAGTTATTCAGGTTTAAATAAAAAAATCGCCTTACAAATATGTATAGGCGATTTATGTTAAAACTATAAGCTTTGATAAGAAGACGCCAACCTTATAAATTCTGCTCTATAGCCATCTTCATCATTTCCTCTTCCTGTTTTAGCTAAAGCAATAACATCATCTATTTTTGAATTGTTATGATATTTTGATTGTCTCAATTGCATACCAAATAACGCCAAAGCCGATGCAAATTTCAAATCTTCAGAGGCTTCTGTAACTTCATCTTTTTGAACATGAACCATTTCAATACTTTTGTCTTCGTCTGGTTTTTTGTATCTAAATTTTACCGTAAACAATTCATCAGAATGGTTATCTTCTACTTGTATTTTTGTGTATTTTAAATCTGAAACATCTTTTAAATATTCACTTTTAACTCCAACAGGAACTATTTCATATAAAGCTGTAACTGTGTGTCCGCTCCCCAATTCACCTGCATCTTTAGTGTCATCTACAAAATCTTCATCTTCAAGCATTCTATTCTCATAACCAATTAATCTATAAGCTTGTACTTTATTAGGATTGAATTCTATTTGAATTTTTACATCTTTAGCAATAGTAAACAGAGTTCCTCCAAATTCTTTTCCAAATACCTTTTGGGCTTCTTGCATATTATCTATGTAAGCATGATTGCCATTTCCTTTATCTGCTAATGTTTCTAGTTTTGAATCTTTATAATTTCCATATCCAAATCCTAAAACAGATAAAAACACACCTGATTTACGTTTTTCTTCAATAAGTTTTCCCATCGCCTTATCACCTGATGCTCCTACATTAAAATCGCCATCTGTAGCTAATATCACTCTATTGTTTCCTCTCTTTTTAAAATTTTCTTCTGCTAGTTTATAAGCCAATTTTATGCCTGCTCCACCAGCTGTTGAACCACCTGAATTTAAATGATCTAAAGCTGCTATTATTTTCTCTTTGTGCTTACCAGAGGTAGGTTCAAGCACCACTCCTGCTGCACCAGCATATACAACAATTGATACTTTGTCTTGCTCCCGTAATTGATTAACCAATAATTTAAACGCCGATTTTAATAATGGCAATTTGTTTTGAGCCCCCATAGACCCCGAAACATCAATTAAAAAAGTAAGGTTTGATGCTAGCAATTCCTCATTTAAATATGTTTTTCCTTGTAGACCTATCTTAACAATTTTAGTATCATCATGCCAAGGTGTTTTTGCTACTTCTGTATTGATTGAGAAAGGATGATCTCCTGTTGGTTGCGGATAATCATAATTAAAATAATTAATCATTTCTTCAATTTTAACAGCATCTGGTTCTATTGCCATTCCATTATTAATCATACGTCTAATGTTACTATACGAAGCTTTATCTACATCTATTGAGAATGTTGATAACGGAGCTAAAGACGTTCTTTCAAAACTGTTCTCTTCAATAACTGAATAACTTTCATTATTATTGATTCTAAAATTACCTTGATGCGTTGTTATAACAATACAACCGTTTTTTGCTATTTCACCAAACTTCTTTTTTGCTTCTGTTTTATTGTATTGTTTTTGTTTATCAATATCATCTTTTTTAAAACTCTCAATAACATAATTATTTTCTTTTTTAATTGGCATACCATCAACTATATACAAAGTCTTTTCTTTATTGTTTTGCTTGCTGTTTTTAGTTGAAATAAGAATTACCCCATTAGGTGCTCTATTTCCATAAATTGCTGACGCATTTGAGTTTTTTAATACATCAATAGCTTTAATATTATTTGAATCTATATTTTCTAATACTTTATAAGAAGAAACAACTCCATCAACAACAACTAATGGTTCTTTTTTATTTGAAATTGAAGCTATTCCTCTAATGCGAATTTTAGATTCTTTACCTGAAGTATTAACTACCGAAACTCCTGCTAAGCTTCCTTGTAAAGCTTTTGGAACAGAATTATTAGATTGAATTTGATTTGCTAATTGACTATGATATGCTTTTTGTTTTTGACGTTTGAGCTCTGACTTAGAAACGGAATGAGAACTTACTGCTGATACAGAACCCGTAATAGAACTTCGTCTCTGTGAACCATACCCAACAATTACAACTTCATCTAAAGACTGAAAATCTGCTTGTAAAGAAAATGATATTGTAGTTAATTTACCCACTGTTCGCTCTTCTGTTACGTAACCTATAAACGAAAACACCAAAACATCTGAGTCTTTTGCTTTTATCTGATATAATCCATCAAAATTTGTTGATACCCCTGTACTACTTCCTTTAATTAATACTGAAACACCTGGAAGTGGTAATCCCGATTCATCTGAAATTTTTCCTGTAACTAATCTTTCTTGCCCATGAATTTGCATTGAAATTGTCAATGCAATAATAAATTTAAAGAGTGCTTTCATAATAGTTGATTTTTATGTTTAGCATAAAACTAAACCCAACTACTCTATTTTAAAACCACCAATGAGTGAAGTGCCTTTTTGAATGAGTGAAAGCATAAAAAAAGAGACTTTTATAAAAAAGTCTCTTTTTAGTTTTTAAGATCCCTGTTTTCACAGGAATTAATTATTTTATATCCGTACCAAAAGGAAACAATAATTGTATGCCTTTTTTCTCAGACATTCTTTTCACCTGTTTAAGCATTTTATAATTTTCTTCGCCTAACTCTTCTTTTAGAAGTGTTTCTTTAGCTTTTACTAAGCCAAAATCCTGTAATATTTTATCTAAATCCTTTTCAAAAACAGGGAATTCTTTAATTTTATAATCCTGTATTTCGGTTGCTTCCGCGGCATATTTTAAAGCTAAATCTAATCCGCCTAATTCATCAACCAAACCATTTTCTAAAGCATCAGTTCCTGTCCAAACACGCCCTTGTGCGATGTTCTCTACTTGCTCTCTAGTTAGATTTCTTCCATCGGCAACACGTTTTGTAAATAAACCATAAACATCAATAATGCCTTCTTTAATAAACGCACGTTGTTCATCATTTAAAGGTTCGAAAAAACTATATGAAACCGCATTTTTATTGGTAACGACTTGTTCTGCATTAACACCTATATTATCAGCTAGCTCCTTTCCGTTTGGTAACATACCAAATACACCAATACTTCCTGTAATAGTTGTTGGTTCTGCAATTATTTTATTAGCATTAGATGCTATATAATAACCGCCTGAAGCTGCGTAATTACCCATAGAAACAATAACAGGTTTTACTTTTTTAGTTAATTCTATTTCTCTCCAAATTAATTCACTTGCAAGCGCACTTCCACCTGGAGAATTAATGCGTAATACAATGGCTTTTATCTTATCATCGTCTCTTGCCTTTTTAAAAGATTTACTCATGCTACCTTGTCCAACATTGTTCTCATCGCCCTCTCCATAAATAATATCTCCTTCGGCATAAATAACAGCAATCTTATTTTTACTTGAATTTGCTTTTAGTTTAGAAGCTACTAATTCGGCATAATCAGCTATTTCTACGGTTTTTAAATCATCATCGAACTCAACATCAATGGCTTGTTTTATTCCGTTTATATATTCATCATGATAGGCTATTTTATCTATAAGTCCTGATGCTTTTGCTAAATTAGAAGTTCTACCTAACAAACTATCTGCAATTGTATTCAAACGTTCTTCAGAAATATTTCGACTTAAAGAAACATCATGCTTTATCTCATTCCAAAGCGAATTTAAATACACCGTAATTTGCTCTCTGTTGTTATCACTCATTTCGTTTGCTAAAAAGGGTTCAACAGCACTCTTGTACTTACCCAATCTAATTACTTCCATCTTAACTCCAGTTTTCTCTTGAAAGTCTTTAAAATATAAACGTTCAGAAGATAATCCTTTAAATTCAAGCACCCCAACAGGATTCATATAAATAGTATCTGCCACCGAACTTAAATAGTAATCTTTTTGGGTATAAATATCGGCGTAAGCCACAATAAACTTACCTGATTCTTTAAACTTAATTAAAGCGTCTCTTAATGCCTTTGTTTGTGAAATACCTGCATCAATAAAGTTATTATCTATTGAAATGCCTTTAATTTTATCGTCGATAGCTGCGTAATTGATAGCATCAATAATATTGAAAAGTCCATTTTTTTCATCGTGATCTAAAACTGGTAAATCTTTAAAAACAGTTTTACCTGCATAGTCTTTTATAGGGAAATCTAATTTTAGTTCTAAAATTGAATTATCCTTAACATGAACAAGTTCTTCAGAATTTGACCCCAAAAGTGCTCCTAAGAAAATTAATCCGAAAAAACAGATGATTAGAAATACAAAAAGACCGGTTATGGTTGATAAAACACGCTTAAAAAAATTCATAATTACTAATTTTCTATTGGTAGTAAAATAAGATAAAACGTTACAGTTTTAATTTAAAAACTGATAGCTTCTAGAGTTTTGGTTCTATGAATCTTTCCTGAAGATGTTTCGATAAACTTATCTATTACAAATACTTCTTTTGGTTTTTCATATTTTCCTAAAGATTCAAAAACCGACGGATCTAAAGTATTTGATTTACTTTCTAAAACCAAAACCAATTTATCGCCTAAAGTATCATCTGGTATAGATGTAATAAAAAATTGTTCTTTTATTTTGCTTCTAAGGTTTTTTTCTATTTGTTCTGGATATAGTTTAATACCTCCAGAATTGATAACATTATCAAATCGTCCTAACCAATCAAAACTAGTATCTGAATGAAT
This sequence comes from Thalassobellus citreus, assembly GCF_044385915.1. Taxonomy (NCBI): domain Bacteria; kingdom Pseudomonadati; phylum Bacteroidota; class Flavobacteriia; order Flavobacteriales; family Flavobacteriaceae; genus Thalassobellus; species Thalassobellus citreus. The sequence goes on from NZ_JBISCC010000121.1 coordinate 87,960, forward strand.
TTTAACCAAATCGTTAGTCACTATTTTTTCTTCAGAAAGATGCGGTGCATTAATAACCAAACAACCTCTTTCATCTGTAGAAACCTTAATATCTGGTAAAGTATTAAAACTAGAATTTAAGTCTGTATCTTCAAAATTATTCAACTTTTTTACCGCTATATGAGACACTGTTTCTGTCATTCCATAAGTTTCATAGATATGAGTTTTTTTGTCTTTAATAGACTCTACAATAGCCTCTGACACCTGACCACCACCAACTATAACAGTTTTAATACTCTTTAAATACTTGGCAAAGTATTTAAGTTGCATAGGTGTGAACGCACAAAAATCATAATCTTTTTCGTAATCTATTTGTGGAAGTGCAGTTGGTTGTACCATATCTAACTCTAAACCGAGTACAATAGCTCTAACAATCATCATTTTACCAGCAATAAAATTTGATGGTAAACAATTTAATATTTTATCTCCAGGCTTTAATTTAAAGAAATCTCCCGTTGCTATAGCAGAATTAACCATAGCTTGTTTTTGTATCTTTATATTTTTAGGTTTCCCTGTAGACCCAGATGTTTTAACTATAATATACTCATGTCTATCTAACCAATCTAGTAAAAAATTCCCCAATTCTTGTTGATAAGGCAAGCCTTCTTTTACATAACTATAAGCAACCTCCATAAGGTCCTCATACTTATAACTTAAATTATCTAACTTGAATTTTAAATGTACATTGGTATAATTAGGTATCATATTTTATAATTTATTATTGAATATCGCTTCCTGTTTCGTCAATAAATTTATAGTTTTCTTTCGGTGGTTCCACTACTTTTCCTAATAATTTATCCTTCCAGTTGTCCCATTTATATATTTTAGAAAGAATAAATAGTAAAATTGGAAAAACAACAAAAACAGGAACAACAATTTGAGAAATTCCCATTTCTGAAGGATCAGACAAATCTTTTAAAATAGAATGCGTTTGAAATGCGGTCCAATCTGCTGTTACTAAAAGTGCTGTAAACAAATTATTAGCTGCATGAAACCCTAGCGAAAGCTCTAAACCATCATCCATTAAAGTCATAATTCCTAAAAAGAAACCAGTACCTATATAATAAATCATAATAATTGGCCCTAACTTTTCTACCTCAGGATTCATTATATGCATTAAACCGAAACCTACTGAAGTTATAACAAGTGGCAACCATTTATTTCTGAATATAGTTCCAAAACCTTGCATTAAGTAGCCTCTAAAAAAGTACTCTTCAAAGCTTGTTTGAAGCGGTATTAATACAATAGCTATTATGCAGAGTATTAAAAACGGTTGTAACTGAAAGTTTATTTGATAATCATCTGGTGTTGTAAAATATTCAATTAAAACAAAACTACTTGAAATAACTCCCCAAGCTATAAACATAAGCCAAAAGCGTTTCCAATCTATCTTTCTTCTTGAAGTTGTTAAACTAGTTATTGACTGTTTATGAATTACTTTTGAGGAAAGAAAAACACCAAGTAATCCAAAAGCAAATGAAAGTAGCATTAAAAATAAAAACAAATTACTCCCCAAAACCTCACTCATTTGAGGAATTGTAGTTGGCATATCACCAGATCCCATGACTTTAAAAACTAAAGCAACACCTAAAGGAATCATGCCTATAAATTGCCAAGCAAAAAATATAACAATTAAACCAATTAAATAACGCCACCACTCATGTAAACCCTTAAATGCTTGTTCTATATACATATTTTATATATTAAATTTCCAATTATTATTTTTATTGTAATGTAATGATCCTTTTTTTACCTGTAATGGTGAATCAAAATTATTAGTAAACAATCCACCAGTTCCTAAACCTTGTGGCAAACTACTTTGCTTAGTGTATGTATATTGAGCAATAGCATTAAGTCCTATATTACTTTCAAGTGCACTGGTAATCCACCAACCCATTTTATGCTTTTCAGCTATTTCAATCCATTCATTACTGCCTTTAAATCCGCCAACCAAACTGGGTTTTAAAATAATGTATTGCGGATTTATAGTTTGTAGCAATGTCTCTTTATTTGTTACAGAAAAAATGCCGATTAATTCTTCGTCTAAGGCAATTGGTAAAGGTGTATTTTTACATAAGCTTGCCATAGCTTCTATTTGACCTTGTTTTATTGGTTGTTCAATAGAATGCAAATCAAAATCTGATAATATTTTTAATTTTTCTAAGGCTTCAGAAGGTAGAAAAGCACCATTGGCATCAACACGTAATTCTATATCTTTTGAAGAAAATTCTTTTCTAATCGACTTTATAAGATTGATTTCTGTTTGAAAATCGATGGCGCCAATTTTCATTTTAATACACGTAAAACCCGCTTCAATTTTTTCAATAATTTGTTGTTTCATAAAAGCTTCGGTTCCCATCCAAATAAGACCATTAATAGGAATTGAATTTTCGCCTTCTGTGAATTTAGAAGGAAATAATTCAAATTTATTTTGACTTTCTAAAGATTTTAAAGCTGTTTCTAATCCAAATTGGATACTTGGGAATTCAATTAATTCATCTAATAAAACAGCTAAGCCTAAATGAATGTTTTGGCAAGTCCATTTTAACTTTTCTTCATAATCAGGTCTATCATCAACAGACAAACCTCTAAACAAGCCACACTCACCTATGCCTTGTTTTTCTTTAGATTCTAAAATAAGAAACCACGTTTCCTTTGTTTTTAATATGCCACGAGATGTTCCGCTAGCTTGTTTAAAATTGAGTATGTGTTTTTTATATGAAGCCTTTATCATTTATAATTCTATAGATGCTCCAATTTCTAAAAGCATTAAATCTTTATCTTTTTCGAAGAATTTTCTTTTTGCTGCTTCATGATCTATTTCAATATATCCAAAAGTATCATAATGGCAACCTAAAATTTTATCGCATGCAACAAAATCACTAGCCAGTATCGCATCATCAATACCCATAGTAAAATTATCTCCTATTGGAAGAATAGCTAAATCTAATTTTGTTTGCATAGGTATCAACTTCATATCAAAAGACAAAGCGGTATCGCCTGCTATATAAATATTTTTATGCTCGCCTTCAATAACAAAACCACCTGGTTGACCGCCATAACTACCATCTGGAAAAGATGATGAATGTATAGCATTTACGTATTTAACGGTTCCGAAATCAAAATCCCAAGTACCTCCATGATTCATTGGGTGACCTTCAAGTCCTAAATTACCAAAATGTGTTATAATTTCATAATTAGAAATAATAATAGCCTTAGTACGTTTTGCTATGGCTTCAACATCTAAAATATGATCTTGATGCGCATGTGTTACTAAAATATAATCGGCTTTAAGCGTATTTATATCAATACTAGAAGCATTTGGGTTTCCTGTTATAAAGGGATCGACAAGAATATTAACGTCATCTATTTGAATACCTAAACTAGCATGACCATAAAAAGTAATTTTCATAACTATAGAATTTAAAAGATTAAAACATGACAACTAATATACTACAACAAATGCCCTATTCCCATTAAAATGGCTAATAAGACTGTTGTTAGCGCTAATTTCTTTAATTCAGGATCTAATAATTTTGGATCGGTATTATTATGTACCTTTTTTAAATGAATTAATAAAGGGATATAAGCTATCACAAAAATTAAATTATATGGAGACGTATAATATAAAAGTCCGAATAAACCAGAAAGTATTATTGCTAAACCAATTAATACTTTATGATATATTTTAGATTTTTCACTACCCAACTTAACTGCTATGGTAATTTTATTTGCTTTAGTATCAGAAATAATATCTCGCATATTATTAAGGTTTAATACAGCTGTACTTAATAAACCAATAGTAAGTGCTGGTAAAAAAACCACATGATCTACTTGTTTTGCATAAAGTACATAACACCCTATTATACTTACTAACCCAAAAAATATAAAAACAAAAATATCGCCTAAAGCTCGATAACCATAAGCATTATCGCCTACTGTATAACGCATTGCTGCTACAACAGATAAGGCTCCTAATAAAAAAAATAAAATTGTTAAAAGGAAGTTTTTCACACCAAATGCACTAAAAATTAGTGCTATAGATAAGCCTATACAAATTAAAACGTTTATTTTAATAGCATTAAACATGTCGTCTGGCGATATTTTACCAGATTGAATAGCTCTTTGAGGCCCTACTCTATCGTCATTATCTGTACCTTTTACGCCATCGCCATAATCATTTGCGAGGTTAGATAGTATTTGAAAACTTAAGGTAGTTAAAATAGCTAAAAAACAAACTTTCAAATTAAAAACCCCATTATATTCAGCAAAGCAAGAAGCCAAAATAATTCCTGAAATTGATAAAGGCAAGGTTCTTAAGCGCATGGCAGAAATCCAAAGAAAAAAATTTTTCATCCCCATACTATGGAATCCATTTTTTTACAAAGTTAGGTTTACGTTTCTCTAGAAACGCATTTCGTCCTTCAACAGCTTCTTCTGTCATATATGCTAATCGTGTAGCTTCACCTGCAAATACTTGTTGTCCTACCATGCCATCATCTGTTAAATTCATTGCGAATTTAAGCATCTTAATAGATGTTGGTGATTTTGCTAATATTTCTTGAGCCCATTCATAGGCAGTACTTTCTAACTCGTCATGTGGAATTACGGCATTTACCATTCCCATTTCAAAAGCTTCTTGAGCATTATAATTTCTTCCTAAGAAAAAGATTTCTCGTGCTTTCTTTTGTCCCACCATTTTTGCTAAATATGCCGACCCATAACCACCATCAAAACTCGTAACATCTGCATCCGTTTGCTTAAAAATAGCATGTTCTTTACTGGCTAAAGTTAAATCGCAAACCACATGTAAACTATGTCCGCCCCCAACAGCCCAACCAGGCACCACGGCAATAACCGCTTTTGGCATAAAACGTATTAAACGTTGTACCTCTAAAATGTTTAATCGGTGATAGCCATCTTTACCAACGTATCCTTGTTTTCCTCTTGCTTTTTGATCGCCTCCACTACAAAACGAATACACACCATCTTTAGTAGAAGGGCCTTCAGCAGACAATAAAACAACGCCTATATTTACATCTTCATTAGCATCATAAAACGCATCATAAAGCTCACTCGTTGTTTGAGGTCTAAAAGCATTTCTAACATTTGGCCTATTAAATGCTATTCTTGCAACACCATTACTTTTTTTATAAGTAATATCTTCATATTCTTTAACTGTTTCCCAGTTTACTTGATCCATTTTGTTTATTTTAGTCAAAAATAAATTTTATTTTATTAATAGCTATGTTTAATTTAAAATTTAAGCTTACAAAAGCTTTTATTTAATAGTTTTTATACGATTTTAATCCCCCATTATGAAGCACTTTTTTTTAAACTTTTCACTTTTATTATCTACATTTTTTACCTTTTCACAAGAAACAATAACTCAAAACATATCAATTCCGGCAGAACAAACATATGAATTTACGCCTGTAATTGATTTAAAAACATCTCCTGTTAAAAACCAAGGAAAAACAGGAACATGTTGGAGCTTTTCAACCTCTTCTTTTATTGAATCTGAAATTTATAAAAATTCAAAACAAGATATTGATATTTCTGAAATGTTTAATGTAAGAAAAACATATGAGGACAAAGCATGGAATTATGTTATGAGACAGGGAAAATCTCAGTTTAGCGAAGGCGGATTAGCGCATGATGTAACAAATTCTATTAAAAAATATGGCTTAGTACCTGAAAGCGCATACAATGGTTTTGTAAATAATGAGAATAAGTATGATCATTCAAAAATAGTTTCTGCCTTAAAAGTAGTTTTAGACGCCTACATTAAAAATGGAAAAGATTCTAAATACCCTAACTGGAAACAATCAACTGATTCTATTTTAAATATATATATAGGAAGAACCCCTGATACATTCATTTATAATGGTCATAATTATACGCCAAAATCATTTTTAAAAATGACAAAGTTTAATCCCGATGACTACATCACTTTAACATCATTTACCCAAGTCCCTTTTTACTCTAAATTTATTTTAAACATTCCAGATAATTTTTCTAACGGATCCTATTATAACCTGCCAATAAATAAATTAGTTGAAATAACTGATTATATCTTAAAAGAAGGCCATACTATAGCTCTAGATATCGATGTTTCAGAGAAAACTTTTTCACAAAAATATGGAGTTGCTGTGATTCCGAAAGACATAGAAAACACAAAAAAATCATTAACTTATATTGTGACAGAAAATGATGTAACACAAGAATACAGACAAAACGAATTTGAAAATTACAATACTACTGATGATCATTTAATGCACATAACAGGTATAGTAAAAGATCAAAACAATAAAATGTATTATAAAGTTAAGAATTCATGGGGTTCTAAAGGAAATAGAATAGGAAATGGTGGTTTTATATACATAAGTAAGGCTTATTTTAAATTGAAAACTATTTCTATTTTACTAAAAAAGGATAAACTCCCTAAAAAAACTTATAAAATTTTATCAAAATCTTAAAAAATGGAAGCGTTATTTAAAGTTTTATTACAAATTAAAAATAAGTATAACTACTTATAGCTTTGTAGTCTTTTTTTTAGTAAATTTGTATTGTTAACATTTTTAAACGATGAATTATTGCATTTCATCGAATAATAATGTATTTTAGCAGAATATAAAATCCCAAAGCCTATGTTATTAACAATTACTATTTCAATTTCAATCTTAGTAGCAACTAACTTATTACTTTTAATGTTTAGTTGGAATAAAACAGAAAAAGCAGCCAAAGTAGACAAAAAACCTGTAGTACTTAGACCAGAACTACATCTTGAAGAACAACGTTTAGCTCCAACTGGTAGTTAATTTTTTCAACTATTAACTAAAGTAAATAATAAACAACATATATTCTTTTAAAAATATATGTTCATACTATTCTTTTATATTTCCTGATATAAATTAGTAATTAAAACTACCAAGATATTAATTTTGCACCTAATTCATTTAGAATCACATTAGTCTCACTAAAACATTTATTACCAAACCAATACCCTCTATTAGCACTTAACGGTGAAGGATGACCACTAGTTAAAACATGATGTTTACCTGTATCTATCAATTTTGTTTTTTTCTTTGCAAAACCACCCCAAAGTAAGAATACAATATTTCCCTTTTTCTCACTTATAACTTTAATGACTGCATCAGTAAATTGCTCCCACCCTTTTTTTTGATGACTTCCAGCTTCATGCGCTCTTACTGTTAATGTTGCATTCAATAATAAAACACCTTGTTTAGCCCAATGTGATAAATCACCACTTTCAGGATACGAAATACCCAAATCTGTTTCAAGTTCTTTAAAAATATTAACTAAAGATGGTGGATGTTTCACTCCTTTCTTTACTGAAAAACAAAGCCCATTCGCTTGACCAACATCATGATAGGGATCTTGACCTATAATAACAACTTTAACAGCATCAAAAGCACAATAATTAAAGGCATTAAATATTTCATTTTCAGGCGGGAAACATTCATATGCATCATATTCAGACTTAACAAATCTTAATAAATCTTTAAAGTAAGGTTTACTAAATTCATCTTGCAAATAATCCTTCCAACTCTTTTCTATCTCTATATTCATTCGAAAAATTTAAAATCATACTAAAATAATACTATCTTTAATCCTAATAAAATATTTACCGATTGAAAAAAATAAAATTCCCTACAGCCCAAACTATTTTACTTGTAATTGCTGGTTTAGTAGCCATCTTAACATGGATTATCCCTTCTGGAAAATTTGATTCTTTAGCTTACAATAAAGACAACAATACATTCACCAAAACACATTTAGAAGAAACCACCACCTTAGATGCTACACAAAACACTTTAGACGCCTTAAACATTAAAATTCCATTAGAAAAGTTTACGAATGGTGATATTTGGAAACCTATTAGCATCCCTAACACCTATAAGGAAGTTGAAAAAACACCACAAGGCGTCGCAGCATTTATACAATCGCCCATAAAAGGTATTATTGAAGGTGCCGATATTATTTTTCTCGTCCTTTTTATAGGAGGTCTTATAGGTATTATGAATTACACAGGCGCCTTTGATGCTGGTATTTCATGGCTAGCCGTTGCCTTAAAAGGAAAAGAATTTTTACTAATTATTCTTGTAACAATACTCATTGCCATTGGAGGTACTACTTTTGGTTTAGCTGAAGAAACCATAGCCTTCTACCCCATTCTTATTCCTATATTTCTTGCTGCTAAATATGATGCCATGGTGGCATTGGCGAGTGTTTATATAGGTTCATCCATTGGAACGATGTGTTCTACAACAAATCCGTTTAGTTCTATAATAGCTTCTGATGCTGCAGGTATTAACTGGACAACAGGTTTAACAGGACGATTTGTTATGCTTATTCTAGGTACACTAATTTGTATTATTTACATCATCAGATATGCACAGCGTGTAAAAAAAGACCCATCAAAATCTGTTATTTTCGATCAAAAAGATTCTATAGAAAAAATGTTTGGCAGTAATACCGACTCTTTAATTGTATTAACTTCACGTTTACGTCTTATACTTTTCATTTTCATTATGTGCTTTATCATTATGGTTTATGGCGTATCACAATTAGACTGGTGGTTTATAGAAATGACTGCTGTATTTTTAGTCGGTTCTATTTTAATTGGATTCATAGCTAAAATAAACGAATACATTTTTGTTGACACCTTTATAAAAGGCGCTAGCGATTTGTTAGGTGTTGCCATAATAATAGGTATTGCTCGTGGTATTACGGTTTTAATGGAAAACGGACAAATAAGCGATACCATGCTGTACTATGCAAGTAATGCTACAAACGGCATGAATAAAGGTTTATTTATAAATGTGATGCTTTATATTTATGGAGGCTTATCCTTTTTTATTCCTTCATCGTCTGGAATGGCTGTATTAACCATGCCAATTATGTCGCCTTTAGCCGATGGCGTTGGTATTGGTAGAGAATTTGTTGTTAACGCCTATCAATATGGTATGGGCCTATTTGCATTTATAAATCCTACGGGCTTAATATTAGCATCCTTAGCTATTGTAAAAGTTGGCTATAATAAATGGTTGAAGTTTGTAATGCCGTTAGTAATTATACTATTAGTATTTACTATGCTTGTACTTACTGTGTCTGTGTATTTATAGAATAATTAATATAAGTGTTATACCCAAGCTGACAAAAATGATGAAAGAATACCGAAATAATGGTTCAATTGGAGCTATATTAGATGAATATGAAAAGGCTTTAACTGAAATGGAATATTTAATAACTGATTTGAAAAATGAAGATTTAGCCTTTATTGTAGATAACAAAACGGATGATTCTGATTGTAAATCTATCCAAACAATTTTGACTCACGTTATTAGAGCTGGTTACAACTATGTCATTGAAATCAGAAAGTCTTTTGGAGAAAAAATAGATTTTATTGAACATAAAACATTTAAAACAGCAGAGGAATACGCTCTAGAATTGAAAAAAATGTTTGAATATAATGAGAAACTATTTAAAGATTATCCGAATTTGAACTTTGAAGCATATAAATCTGAAAGAAAAATTTTAACCAAATGGGGACAACTATATGATATTGAACAATTGTATGAACACGCTATTGTTCATGTTTTAAGACATAGAAGACAAATAGAGAAATTCATAATTACACTGAATTAAAAAAGCCTGTGTACAAAAAAGCATAAAATTAATGGCTAGTTTTAGCTTACTAAATTAGTGAACAAACGCACAACTAATATTATAAGTAAACATTCTAGATACAATTTTCTATTGAAAACCACTCAAACTCCCTATTAAAACATACAACAAGTTAATTTAAAATCTTAACAAGTAATTCTTTTAACAAATCACCTTGAGGGACGGCATTCGAGCCTACACCCTTACTTTTTACATCAAACTCTCTAAGGGTTGAAACTACCATACTTACTTTTCGCATCGGATAATTTCTAGCAGCTGATATATATTCATTTACAAAATACGAATTCACCTTTAATGCAGACGCAACATTTCTAGGCGACTTGTCTTTTAATCCATGAAAATGAAGTAATTGCGAGAAAAAATTAAACAACAAAGACACCGTAACAACTATAGGGTTATCCTTTGGGTTGTTAGCAAAATAATTTACAATTTGGTAGGCTTTAACGGTGTTTCGCTCCCCTACAGCTTTACGTAATTCAAAATTATTAAAGTCTTTACTAATACCTATATTTACTTCAATAATCTCTGGTGTAATCTGACTTCCTTCAGGTAAAATAATTTGAAGCTTCTCTAATTCATTATTAATCTTACTTAAATCGGTTCCTAAAAACTCCACAAGCATTTGAGCTGCTTTAGGCGAAATAGTATATTTCTTAGGCGATAAAACCCGACGAATCCAATCGGCTACCTGGTTTTCGTAGAGTTTTTTACTCTCGTAAACAACGCCTGTTTTTTTAAGCGATTTATACAACGCTTTACGCTTATCTAGTTTTTTATATTTATAATTAAAAACGAGAACCGTTGTAGGTTGCGGATTTTGCGCATAAGAAGCCAGTTTCTCAATAGTTCGCGATAAATCTTGAGCTTCTTTAACAATAATAACCTGGTACTCTGCCATCATAGGGTAACGCTTCGCATTTCCTACAATATCATCAATAGATACATCGCGACCATACAAAACCGTTTGGTTAAATCCGCGTTCCTCTTCACTTAAAACACTAGCTTCAATATAATCTGAAATTTTATCAATATAATAAGGTTCTTCGCCCATTAAAAAATAAATAGGTTTCAGTTTGCCTTGTTTTATATCGGTAGCTATTTGTTTTACTTCGTCCAAATCAATAAAAATTTCAAATTATAAAATCCAAAACCCAACATTTTTAGTTTGCTGCTTGGATTTTGATTTATGTAGTTTAACTTTGAAAAAAAATCAATGTGCATTCATGCAAGCATTAAACTTTCCTAAGTTTTCATTTCGATTCAAAAATAGCGAAAATAAAGTTTCTATTTTTGATCCTATTCGTAAAAAGTTTGTGATTCTTCAACCCGAAGAATGGGTGCGCCAGCACTGTGTTTTGTATTTAATTAATGAAAAAGGCTATCCAAAATCATTAATAAATGTAGAAAAAGAACTCACAGTTAACTCATTAAAAAAACGATACGATATTGTGGTTTTTAATCCAGATGGAAGTATTCATCTTATTGTAGAATGTAAATCGACAAAAATTAATGTCGATCAAACCACATTCGATCAAATTGCACAATACAATTTAACCCTAAATGCCAGCTATTTAATGGTTACTAACGGATTAAATCATTATTATTGTCAAATGGATTTCGAAAATGAACGCTATCAATTTTTAAAAGATATTCCAGATTATAAATAATGAAATTTGCCATCGTCATATTAAATTGGAACGGAAAAAAACTACTAGAACAGTTTTTACCATCGGTTATTGAATACTCTCAAGACGCCGATATTTATGTTGCCGATAACGCTTCAACCGATGATTCTATCTCCTTTTTAAAATCAAGCTTCCCTTCTGTAAAAATTATTCAGAATAAAGAAAACGGTGGTTATGCCAAAGGCTATAACGATGCTTTAAAACACATTAAAGCAGATATTTTCTGTTTATTAAATAGCGATATAGAAGTTACAAAAAACTGGCTCGCTCCTATTAAAGACACCTTTACAGGCGAAGCAAACACAGCCATTATTCAACCCAAATTATTAGATTATAAAAACAAAGTCTATTTTGAGTATGCTGGTGCTGCTGGCGGATTTATAGACAAATACGGTTACCCGTATTGCCGCGGTAGAATTTTTGATACCATTGAAAAAGATTCAGGACAATACAACGACACGTCTGAGATATTTTGGGCATCAGGAGCCTGCCTCTTTATTAGAAGTCAGGTATTTCAGGAATTAAACGGATTAGACGCACATTTTTTCGCACACATGGAAGAAATAGACCTGTGTTGGCGTGCTAAAAACGCAGGATATGCTGTAAAATACGTGGGGCAATCTACAGTGTACCATGTTGGCGGTGCAACCTTAAGTAGTTCAAGCCCTAAAAAAACATACCTAAACTTTAGAAACAGCCTATATACACTTACAAAAAATGCCAAAGGCCATATAGCATCTAAAATTTTTGTCAGACTCCTTTTAGATGGCGTAGCAGGTGTCAAGTTTTTATTAGAATTTAAACCCAAACACATCTTAGCCATTATAAAAGCCCATGCTAGTTTCTACGGGCATTTAAAGCACTTATTAAAACAACGAAAGCTTACAAAAAACAAAATTAAATACTACCAAAGAACATCTATAGTCTTTGATTATTTCGTAAATAAAAAAGACAATTACAAAAGATTATAAAAAGTTCGTAAAAGTTTTGTTAACTATGTTAAAAACGGCTTTTTTTTGTATATTTTTGTTACTGTTTAAATTTTAAAAGTTAATCCTATAACAATTATGAAAAAAGTTTTATTACTTAGCGTATCTGCAATGATATTATTAAGTTCATGTGTATCAAAAAAACTATACACAGATCTTCAAGCAAAACAAAAAGAAACTCAAGATTTACTTAATTCTGCAACTGTAAAATTAAACTCTTGTTTAGAAGACAGAGCATCAGCTACAGCTAAAGTATCACTTTTAGAAGGTCAAGTAGACGATTTAAAAAAGTATAACGATAACTTACAAGTATTATCTGCAAAAGGTGCCTCTAACGTAGAAAAAACATTAGAAAGCATTAAAGAAAAAGAATTAAAAATTACACGTTTACAAGATGCATTAACTAAAAAGGATAGTGTAACACTTGCAGTTGTAACAAGCTTAAAACGCGAAGTTGGTATTAACGATCCAGATATTGAAATAAACGTAGAAAAAGGTGTTGTGTTTATCTCAATTGCCGATAAATTATTATTTAAAAGCGGAAGCTACAACGTAACAGCTAGAGCTAAAGAAGTACTTGCTAAAGTAGCTAAAGTTGTAAACAGCAAACCAGATTTCGAATGTATGGTAGAAGGTCATACAGATAATATTCCTTATAAAAAAGATCCTTTACTAGACAACTGGGATTTAAGTGTTAAACGTTCTACATCTATTATTAGAGTATTACAAGAGTTAAATGTTAACCCTGCACAATTAATTGCTGCTGGTCGTAGTTCTTACGTACCTTTAGTAGATAACGATACTGCAGAGAACAGAGCTAAAAACAGACGTACGCGTATTGTAGTTTTACCTAAAATTGACCAATTCTACGATATGGTTGAAAAAGAAATGAAAAATCTTTCTGCTGGTGGAAACTAGTTAAATTTTCAACATAAAATATTTAAAAGCTCAACTATAAAGTTGGGCTTTTTTTATGCGTGTAATTTGGGCGTTATTTTTATTCTGAATTTAGTTCAGGACCAAGGTCAGGCTGGAGTTTATCTTGAGCGAAGTTGAAAGGCTGTATCTTTTGTTTTTTTGTCATTCCTGCGCAGGCAGGAATCAATTCCAAAATCAGAAGTACTTTTAATTATTTGTTTTTAGCCGAAAAAGAAAACAAAAGGATACCGCTCAATCCTTAACGCGGGCTTAGTAACTAGGTTGATAATTTGTAATATAGATTCTACATATCACTTTAATTTATCAGAAAAAATAACTAAATTCGTTTAACGTATGATATTAAATATTCATGCTGAATTTATTTCAGTATTAAAATGATTTCATATCAACGTCGTTATGCATAATACCAAAACAAACTATGAACTATAAAGAAAAATGGAGCTTATTACTTGGAGAAAAAAGGTTTCGAGAAAAATCATCAACAATTAAAAGCGATGGACGAAACACATTTGAAAACGATTATGGTCGACTAATTTCAAGTGCTCCAATTCGAAGATTGCAAGATAAAACCCAAGTATTTCCTTTAGAAGAAAGTGACTATATAAGAACAAGATTAACACATTCTTTAGAAGTCTCTTACTTAGCAAGCTCAATAGGACAAAGTATAGAAAACCTATTACTAAATAAGAACGAACTTGAACCTGAATTAAAAGGCAATATGAGTTCACTATTACGAGTTGCTGGTTTGGTTCACGATTTAGGCAATCCACCTTTTGGACATTTTGGAGAGGAAGCAATAAAAAAATTCTTTAAAAGATATTTTAAAAAGAACAAAAACACAACTCTTACTGAACTTGAAAAAGCAGATTTTGAAAACTTTGATGGAAATGTACAAACACTTAGAATACTTTCTAAACTTTATTATTTTGGAGATGAATATGGATATAATTTAAATTATTCAAGTTTAGCTACTGTTATAAAATATCCCTCTAATTCAATAAACGGAAACAAGAAGTTGTTACCTCAAGATGAATACAACGAATTAGATTCAGAAGAAAAAAAGAAACATACTTATGAAGTGTCTAAGAAAAAATTCGGTTTTTTTCAGTCCGAAAAAGAAACTTATAAAAAAATTGATAATCATCTAAAACTTGGTCACAGAAGACATCCTGTTGTCTATTTATTAGAAGCTGCTGACGATATTGCTTATAGTGCAGCAGATATTGAAGACGGAATTAAACTTGGAAAAGTTGATTTAAATGATATTGAAAGAATTTTCAGCAAACATCTTAAAGAAAATAAAGATATAGTTCTTAAAAAATTAAAAGATCTAAGAAAAGAATTCGAAAACAATAATAACGTTGACTCTTCTTTAATCGTTCAAAAATTTAGAATTTTCACTCAGCAAATAATGATTGGCAGTATTGTAAAATCATTTGAAGAGCATTATGATGTTATAATGGAAGGAAAACTCGAAAATGAAATAATTGACATATCTGCTGCTAAAGATATTAGAAAAGCTTATAAAAACTTACAATATATTGTATTTGATGATAAATCTATTCTTAAGAAAGAAATAGCTGGATGGGAAGCTATTTATGGTTTATTAGATATCTTTGTCGAAGCATCAAAAAGCAAATCATTTAAAGCAACTGGTAATAATTTAGAATCAAGATTATATAAAATTATTTCTACGAGTCATAGAAAAGTATTTGAGGATATCGAAAAATATTCAAATGATGAATATAAAACTTTACAATTAATTGTAGATTTTATTAGTGGAATGACAGATAGATATGCTATTAGGTTGTTTCAAGAACTAAAAGGAATAAAAATTTAAATATTGGACTATAAACATATTAAATCACAATTCAAATTACATTTTAGTTATGAATTAAATAATAATCCAGAACTAAAATTTCTTCTATTCGAAATATTCGTTTATGGAAGCGCTTATATTGTAGGTGGATATTTTAGAGATTTTTTAAACTCAAAAAAATCAAGAGATTTAGATATAATAATAGATTTAAACAATGAAAGGTTATTAGACATTGTAAAGAAGTCAAAAGCCAAATATACTATAAATAGACATAAAGGAATTAAGTTCCAATTTGAGAACATTGTTGTAGATATGTGGAGTATTGAAAACAATTGGGCTTTCAAAAATGAATTAGTGAAACTTAATGAAAATGACAAATTAAATAGTATTGCAAAAGGTTGTTTTTATAATTATGATTCACTAGTAATAAATCTTCATACATTTAATTTAAATATTCAAAATTATAAAGACTATTTAGAAAATGGAAAATTAGACATTTTATTAAAATCACCTATCTATAAAATTCTCAATCCAACAACAGAAGCCAATATCTTAAGAGCATTTTACTTAAAGAAAACTCAAAACATTCAATTTTCATCAGACACTAAAAAGTATTTAATAAAAAAAATAGGTCAAATGAAGGACAATGGACTTGACCCGGTTAATACGCTAGAAAAAACGAAAGAAAATTACACAAAATACCAAAGTTCACTCGGAGTAAAGGATATAGAAATATTTATAAACGAATTGTATTCTGCAAATCAATTTGACAATCAGATTTATTTAGATTTTTAGTAAAGTACTATGCACAACAATGTGTATAATTCATTGCTAGTTATAGCCTACTTACGAAAGTCCTCGTGGACTTTCTATCTGTGATTTATTTACTAACTTTAGTGCTTAAACACGCAACGAAATCATACATTAGACCGTTAAACGAACTCTCTCCAAAATAAAAAAACTTAATTAAAATTCTTTCTATTAAGATTCCTGCCTGCGCAGGCATTTAGAAAATCTCTAAACTCCCCTTGCCTTCTCTTACAATAATGGGTTCGTCTTCAGATAAATCGATAACGGTAGAGGCTTCGTTATCGCCATAACCACCATCAATAACTAAATCGACCAGGTTATCCCATTTTTCAAGAATAAGTTCTGGGTCTGTGGTGTATTCTAAAACTTCATCCTCATCGCGTATAGAAGTTGATATGATAGGATGCCCTAACTTTTCAACAATGGATAAAGCAATATTATTGGATGGCACACGAATACCAACCGTTTTTTTCTTTTTAAACGGATTGGGTAACGATTTAGAACCTGGAAGAATAAAGGTGTAAGGTCCTGGAAGCGCACGCTTTAATATTTTAAAGGTAGACGTGTCTATTTGCTTAACATAATCGCTTAAATGACTTAAATCGTGACAAATAAATGAGAAATTAGATTTCTCGAGCTTTACTTGTTTAATTCTAGCAACACGCTCTAAAGCTTTTAAATTGGTAATATCGCAGCCTAAACCGTAAACGGTATCGGTTGGATAGATAATTAAACCGCCTCGTTTTAGAACAGCTACCACCTTCTCAATCTCTTTCGGATTGGGATTTTCTTCATATATTCTTAAAAACTCAGCCATAATGCATCAACTTCTAACTAATTTAACCAATAACTTCCAACTTCGCAAAACGTAATAGTAATTTCTTAACTCCACCATGCTGAAAATTGATTTCAGCTTTAACATCGGCACCTTTACCTTCTATTTTTAAAACTTCACCGGTTCCAAAACGAATATGCTTTACAAGATTACCAACCGTTAGTGTATTATCAAATAAATTGGCATTAGCACTTTCGTTGGTTGCAGCAGCAGAAACACGTTTTAAATTTTTAGGTGCTGTAACTTGAAACTTTGGTTGCTCTTTTTTTATAGATTTTGTAGGCTTTTTTAAAACCGCTTGTTTCGCTGGTTTATACCTAATTTTATTAGGTTCTACATCGCCAAAAATATCGGCAGACAGCATCGGGTTGATGCGTCTTTCTAGTTTTGGTGTTATATTCTCAATAAACTGCTCGTCTATTTCTTCAATAAAACGACTTGGCTCAGAATCTACCAATTTCCCCCAACGGTAACGTGATAGCGCATAGGTTAAATAGGCTTGCTTTTCGGCTCTTGTTAATGCTACGTAAAATAAACGACGTTCTTCTTCAAGTTCGCTACGTGTATTCATACTCATAGCACTCGGGAATAAATCTTCTTCTAAACCAACTACAAATACATGATTAAACTCTAATCCTTTTGCTAAGTGAATAGTCATTAACGCTACGGCATCTTCATCGCCTTTTTCGTTATCTAAATCGGTTGCTAAAGCAACATCTTCTAAAAATTCAGCTAAATTACCTGTGGTATCGGCAATTTCCATTTGACCTTCAACAAAATCCTTAATACCATTAAGCATTTCTTCAACATTCTCTAATCTAACAACGCCCTCTGGAGTCCCTTCCTTATTAATTTCACGTAATAAACCGGTTGCTTTTACCACATGTTCGGCTAATTCAAAGGCTGTTGCCGTTTGGTTCATAACCTGAAAACTCTCTATTAAAGTAACAAAGTCTTTCAGCTTGTTTTTAGCACCATTATTAATGTTAATATCTACTTTATCAATATTTTTAAGGACTTCAAAAATGGTTCGTTTATATCCATTTGCTGCAACCACCAATCTATCAATCGTGGTTTGCCCAATACCTCTTGCAGGGTAATTAATAACACGTTTTAAAGCTTCTTCATCGGCAGGATTTAAAATTAATCGCAGATACGAAATCACATCTTTAATTTCTTTACGCTGATAAAAACTCAATCCGCCATAAATTCTATAAGGAATATCGCGTTTTCTAAGGGCATCCTCCATAGCACGCGATTGTGCATTCGTACGATACAAAATAGCAAACTCTTTATTTTGTAATTGGTCTTGCATTTTAGCATCCCAAATGGTACTTGCTACATAACGTCCTTCATCACCATCGGTTAACGAACGGTGTACTTTTACTTTTGGACCTTCGTCATTAGCCGTCCAAACCACTTTATCTAACTTGGTTTTATTATGCTCTATAACAGAATTTGCTGCACCTACAATGTTTTTAGTAGAACGGTAATTTTGTTCTAATCGAAACAGTTTTACACCATCATAATCTTTCTGGAAATTCAATATATTATTAATATTCGCACCACGGAAGGCATAAATACTTTGCGCATCATCACCAACCACACAAATATTTTGAAAACGATCGGCCAAAGCCCGCACAATTAAATACTGACTGTGGTTTGTATCTTGGTACTCATCGACCATGATATATCTAAATCTATCTTGATATTGAGCTAAAACAGCAGGAAAACGCGTTAGTAACTCGTTGGTTCTTAATAACAAGTCATCAAAATCCATAGCACCCGCCTTAAAGCATCTATCTACATAGGCTGCATATATTTCTCCCATTCTTGGGCGACGCGTCATAGCATCGGCTTCCTTTAACTCAGGATTATTCATATAAGCCTTTACAGTAATTAAACTATTCTTGTAAGACGAAATCCTGCTATATACCTGCTTGGTTTTATAAATATCTTTATCTAAGCCCATTTCTTTTATGATAGATCCCATTAGTTTTTGAGAATCTTGAGTATCATAAATAGTGAAATTGCTAGGAAACCCTAAATGATGTCCTTCAAAACGTAAAATTTTAGCAAAAACGGAGTGAAACGTACCCATCCACAAGTTTTTTGCTTCACTAGTACCCACTATATCTGCAATACGCTCTTTCATTTCGCGTGCTGCTTTATTTGTAAATGTTAATGACAAAATGTTAAAAGCATCAACACCCTGACTCATTAAATACGCAATTCTATAAGTTAACACACGTGTTTTTCCCGATCCTGCACCTGCAATAATTATCATAGGGCCTTCTTTTTGTATGGTAGGCTCTAATTGTGCGTCGTTTAACTGACTTAAATATTTCTCCAAATTAATTTCAATTTTTAAAAGTTAAAAATAACCATTGTACGGCGTTTAACAGTATGTAATTATTAATAATTATAAACAATTAAAATATAACTTTGGCTTTATTAAAATTTAAATATCTTTAGCACTCATTTTTAAAAATTAAAAAATTTCTATGTTCGAATTTTTATCAAATATTACTTGGTGGGGTTGGGTTTTAATAGCCTTGGCAATTGTAGCTATACGCGATATCTTTTTTCAAAAAAAACATACTATAAGTCATAACTACCCTATTGTTGGACATTTACGTTACTGGCTAGAAAGTATTGGACCAGAAATGCGTCAGTATTTTGTAGCTAATAATAGAGAAGAATTACCTTTTAATCGTATTGAACGCGGTTGGATTTATGCTTCGGCAAAACATGAAAACAATTATGAAGGGTTTGGAACGGATAGAGATATTTATGCACATCAACATATTTTTATAAATAATGCGATGATGCCTTATAAACTTCCTGAAAATCATCCTAATAAAATTGATAAAACATTTTTACCCTGTGCCAAAGTTATGGGGGCATTTAATAAACGTAAAAGACCATATAGACCAGCTTCTATAGTTAATGTATCTGCCATGAGTTTTGGCTCGCTTTCCGCGAAAGCCATAGAATCCTTAAACAAAGGAGTTAAAATTGCTGATGCTTACCATAATACTGGTGAAGGTGGCTTATCGCCTCATCATAGCCATGGTGGCGATGTTATTTTTCATATAGGAACAGGGTATTTTGGAGTGCGCTCTAAAGATGGCGGTTTTTCTTTGGAAAAATTGATAAAACTAGTTGAAGAAAACCCATTTGTACGTGCTATAGAAGTTAAATTATCACAAGGTGCTAAACCTGGAAAAGGCGGCGTTTTACCTGGTGCTAAAATAACGAAAGAAATTGCTGAAATTAGAGGTGTTGAAGTTGGTAAAGATGTACTGTCACCTCCAAATCATACTGCTTTTTCTAATGTTCCTGAAATGGTTGACTTTATTGAAAAAATAGCAGAGGCTACTGGCTTACCTGTTGGTATTAAAGCTGCTATTGGGAAACTAGAACAATGGGAAGAACTAGCTGACATCATGCTTAAAACAGGTAAAGGTCCCGATTTTATAACTGTTGATGGTGGCGAAGGTGGTACAGGTGCTGCACCGCCAAGTTTTGCCGATCATGTTAGTTTACCTTGGGTGTATGGGTTTAGCGATTTATATAGGTTATTTAAAAACAAAGGACTCTCTGAACGCATAGTATTTATTGGTAGTGGTAAACTTGGTTTTCCTGCTAAAGCAGCAATGGCATTTGCTATGGGAGCAGATTGTATTAATGTTGCTCGTGAGGCGATGATGAGTATTGGTTGTATACAAGCTCAAGTATGTCATACAAACCGCTGCCCTAGTGGGATTGCTACTCAAAGTAAATGGCTACAAAGTGGAATTGACCCAACTTTAAAATCGGAACGATTGGCTCAATATTTCAAAACATTTAGAAAAGAATTTATTGAAATTACACATGCTGCTGGTTATGAACATCCGTGTCAGTTTAAAATGAGTGATATTGAAATTAATGTAGACGACCATAACCTTTCTAAAGAGCTAAACAGAACTTATATGTATGAGAAAACAGTTGTTCCTTTTAATTCTATGCAAGACTTAAAAGATTGTTTATATTTGGGAGGAAAATCTTAACCAAGCATTTAAATTACATTTATGGATACCCAAAGAATCATCGACCTTTTTCTTTTTGCAATTCCTTCATTAATTACAGGAGTTATTGCTTATTATTTTTTTAAAGAGCATACCAAAAATGAAGATGGAAGAAGACGCTATTTACTAAAAAAAGATATGCAAGTAAATGCGATGCCTTTGCGATTACAAGCATACGAACGTATGGCTTTGTTTTTGGAACGTTTATCTCCTTCAAAACTTTTAATTAGAGTTAACCCAACATCTTCAAATAAAGAAGATTACGTAAACTTACTTACACAAAGTATTGAACAAGAGTTTGAACACAATTTATCGCAACAAATATATGTAAGCGAAAAATGTTGGAGTATTATAACGACTGCAAAAAATGCTACAATTCAACTCATTAGAAAGGCTAGTATATCTGAAAAAACAGATACAGCCAATAAGCTTCGCGAAGTTGTTTTAACCGAAATGATGGAACGTCTTTCTCCTAGTGATGCTGCCTTGTCTTTTATAAAAGAAGAAGTCTCAGATTTATGGTAAGTCGTTTAATCGCAATTCATTTGAATGCGCTTCCTTACATTTTTCCTTAGCATAATTATAACCTTGATCCCACCAAGAAGTCATTAGCTTTTTATTGAATATTAAAGAGTTTTCGGTTAATTTTGATGGTGTATAATATAAATTTAGCTTTACATTATTATTCTTTGCTGCTAACTTTCCAATCGTGATATCATTACGCTCTACCTGATCTGATAAATGTCCGAACAAATTAATCATCAGCGAAAACGGATTTTTCCCCAAGACTTTATTGTATTCCATTTGCTCAGATTCTAAAATAATAGCATCAACCTCGGTAGCACCACGTAAAATAGCTTCTCGTATTGGCACTACACAACCTAAGCCTCCATCGGCATATTCAAAACCGTTTTTTTTAACCAAAGACATGAACGGTATATAATTACAGGAAATCCAAATCCAATCACAAAACTCATCATAGCTAAAATCTTTTATAGACTTATACTCTACTCTGTTTTTTGACAAATTAGATACTGTTACCACAACATCGTGTTTATGTTCTTTTATATAATGATATTCTTCTTCAATAAAATGCCTTTTTATATAACGCTTTAAAGCTTTACTCTCTCCAAAAGTTCTTTTACTTTTAACAAATTGAACTATAGTATTCAAAAAATTAATAGAAACAAATTCTCTATTTCCCTTTTTACGAGTACGAAAAGGGTTTATGCTGAAAATATTACTCTGTTTAACATTCGTAAAAACTCCGTGAATTTTTTCAATCTTATTTGCTGCCAAATGAGGCACCAACAAACCACCAGTAGATGTACCTAAAAACATATCGTAATCACGTCCTTCTTCTTGCATTAAATACTGCGCAACACCTCCTGCGTATGCACCTTTACTACCACCTCCTGAAATTACTAATGCTTTCAATCTAAAAATTTTATTTGTAAATATAATCAACTAACTATAGAACATAAAAATTAAAAGCCTTAAAAAAATTAATCATTATTATTAGCTGTTTTTATACCCATTATTAGGTATTTTACAGAAAATAAGCGATTTAAATCATTAATAAATGTCGTTACCTTAAAAAGAATATATATTTTAGTGACAGCTATTAATATAATTTCATTACATGAGAAAGGATTCTTTTCTTACTATACTCCTATTTTTTATAATTAGTATTTCAATTTTTGCTTTAAAAAAAGTTGATGCTAAAAAAGAGAACACAAACACACCAAACTACACAATATTAGATATTGAAGACACGCCTCCTCCTGCCGCAACCATATCAGGAACGACACAAGTTTGTAAAGACGAGAATCCAGCACCACAAATAACGTTTACTGGCTCTGGCGGCAATGCGCCATACACCTTTATATATACTATAAACTCAGGTGCAAATCAAACAGTAACCTCATCTGGATCTGGTAATACAGCTACAGTAAATGCTAATACAGGAACTGTTGGTGTTTTTGTTTATAGACTTGTTTCTGTAGAAGATAATAATGGAGATATAACAAGCGAAAGCGGGACTGCTACAATTACTGTAGGCGAACCAACAGTAGACTTTACTTTTAATAATGATGGCGCATGTTCTGGAACATCAGTAAGTTTTACATCAAACGCAACAGGCAATGGTTCTTTTACTTATAGTTGGAATTTTGGAGATACTACAACAAGTAATATTGCTAACCCTTCTCATATATTTACATCATTAGGCTGCGGCTCTCAAATTTTTAATGTCACACTTACCGTAACCGATTCAAATGGATGTTCAAATTCTATAACAAAACCTATTTCAGTGCAACAAAAGCCTCTATTAGAATTTGAAGATACAGATAATAGATTCGATCCTTTTAATAATTGCGGAAACAACACTACAGACCCTTCATACACTATTAACGTTGGTATTAGTAATGTTTCAGCCTCATGTATAACTTCTTACAATTTAGATTGGGGAGATGGTAGCCCTTTAGAAACTAATGTTACTTTTCCCGCAACACACACCTACACCCAATTAGGTTCTTTTAATATGAGAATTACAGGTATAGGAACCAATTGTGATAACACCGTTACTTATTTAATTAAGAATTCTAGCAATCCAACAGGATCTATTGTAAACCCCGGAAATACGGTTAATTTATGCACCCCAGTAAGCCCTTTAGAATTTGCTATTGGGTCTTGGGCAACGAATCCTCCTGACACAAATTATTATGTTGATTATGGAGATGGCACTACTGAAAACTATACACAATCACAATTAGAAGCTTCAACTTACTTTAATGCTTCAGACCCTATAAATTCACAAAATTTTCCAATACCCCACACCTACACCGCAAGCAGTTGTCCTGATTTTTATACCGTTATTTTATCAATAACAACTTCATGCGGACAAACAAATTTAACCGCTGGCCCTATTATAATCTTAAGAAAACCAGAAGTTGCTTTTGAAGATCCTCCTATAAGTTGCGTAAATTCTTTGGTTCAATTTAACAATACATCATTAGATGGATACAGCAATAATTGTAGCGTTAATGATGGCTATTATTGGGATTTTGGAGATGGTTCAACTTCAATATTAAGAGACCCCAGTCATGTTTATACTGCTCCAGGAACCTATACTGTATCATTGTATGCTGAAAATTCTTGTGGCGTTACAAATACGATAACTAAAGATATCTGTATCGAACCAGAACTCATTGCTGCCTTTACATTAGACTCCAACAACGGATGCTCTCCGCTTGCTGTTCAAACCACAAATACAACAGATTTAACTGATAGCTGCGGTGGAGAAACTTACCTTTGGCAAATCTCTTACACTTCTGGATTTTGTGGAACAGCACCTGCTCAATGGAACTTTAGTGGTGGCACAGATGAAACCTCAGCTGCTCCATCAATAAATTTTATTACCGCTGGCACTTACACATTATCACTAACTACAACTAATTCTTGTGGAAGTAATACAACATCAGAAACCATAGAAGTAAAACAACCACCTACAGTAGCAATAAACCCTATTCCTGATGCCTGTGGTTCTGTTTCTATAAATCCTGTATCCAATGTAGTATCATGTGCACCAGCATCAGAGACAATAACATATAACTGGAGTTTCCCTGGAGGCACACCAGCAACAGCGAACACTTTAAATCCAGGAACTATTACATATGCATCTCCAGGAAATTATCAAATATCACTTAGTGTAACTAGTAGTTGCGGAACAACTACAGACACCGAAGATTTTGTAGTAAACCCCATTCCAACAATTACAAATACCAATTTAACACAAACCATTTGCTCTGGGACTGATACAGCCGAAGTTACTTTAACTTCTGACATTCCTAATACAACGTATTTATGGACAGCTACTGGACTTGTAGGGACTTCAGGATTTATTACTTCAGGAAATACAAATACAATTCCCGTACAAACCCTTTTTAATTCCAATAACACTTCAGGAGATGTTATTTATGTAATTACGCCTTCAGTTGGAGGTTGCGACGGCGCTCCAGTAAATTTAATTATTACTGTAGATCCTGCGCCATCATTTACAAGTCAACCTCAATCAGAAACCATTTGTGTTAACGGTCCAATAACGACACTATCTGTTAATGTTAATGGCCCAGGAACACCAAGTTACCAATGGTACAGTAATACGGTTGATGCTACTACTGGTGGCACTGTAATTTCTGGTGAAACAAATTCAACATTCAATCCTTCAAACACACCTGTTGGTGTTATTTATTATTACTGCATAGCATCTTTTACATCTGGAGCTGGATGTAATGAAATTACTTCTAATACAGCAAGAATAGAAATTGTTGATGGTATTCAAATAGATGCTAATCCAACAGCTACACAGAGTATATGTAATGGTGGTGATATTCCATCAGCACTCTCAATAACACATTCTGGAGGCACAGGTACAATTACTTACCAATGGTATAGCAATACAACAAACTCAAACACAGGAGGCGCTATTATTTCTGGAGCCAATAATATAAATTATACTCCCCCTACGTTTAATACTTCTGGAAGCTATTATTACTACGTCGTTATTTCTTCTAACGGAAGTGGTTGTGCAGACGTTATTAGTGATGTAGCTGAAATAATAGTAGTTGACGATCCTATAATTACAACACAACCAATAACTACACAAACACTTTGTCAAGGTATTACACCTCAAAATTTAGAAGTTATAGTCTCAGGAGGCTTAGGCACTGTTTATAATTATCAATGGTATAGTAATACTACAAACATAAATTCTGGTGGCACACTAATTCCTAGTGAAACAAACAATATATTCACACCTCCTACAACCACTACAGGAACATTGTATTACTATGCTACCATATCTCAACCTGGTGCTGATTGCAGTGTCGTTAGCAACACTTCAGAAGTAAACATTAACGCTGCTCCTAGTTATACTACTCAGCCTATTTCAGAAACTATTTGCTTAGGCGAAACCCTAAATACACTTTCTGTATCCTATTCTAACGGCGTAGGCACACCAACGTATCAATGGTATTCCAATTCTGTAAACGATACAGCAACTGGAACTGCAATAACAGGCGCAACAAACGCTACTTACACACCGCCATCAGGAACTGTTGGCACTACCTTTTATTATATTATAATCACTTTTTCATCTGGTGGTTGTACAGAAATCACCTCACAAGTTTCTGAAAACACCGTAAACCAAACACCTAGCATTAATACCAAAACAGAAACTATTTGTAGTGATACTGCTTTTAACATTACTCCTAACACATCTGGTGGAGATACTGCTCCTTTAGGAACAACATATACTTGGACAAACCCAGTTATTAATCCTGCAGGCTCAATAATTGGTGCATCAAACGAAACAACACCACAAAGTAGCATTAGTCAAACACTAACAAATACCACCACAAATCCAGCAACGGTAACCTATACAGTTACTCCTGTCTCTGATATTTGTACTGGTACAGATTTCACTATTGAAATAACCGTCAACCCTTCAATTAGTACAACAGAAAATATTACAAATAGCGCATGTTACTTAGCAAGTAATGGATCTATTGAAATAGTAGTTACTGGAGGCGTACCTTTTTCAACAGGAAATCCATATTTAATTTCATGGACAGGGCCAAATGGTTACACAAATAATAATGAAGACATTTTTAACTTAGAACCTGGCAATTACGAGCTAACAATTACTGATGATGGAGGTTGTCCTTTTACAGATATACTTACTGTAACCGAACCTGATGAATTAATTTTTAGTACTACTGATTTTGATCCTGAAACCATAACTTGTTTTGATGCTAATAACGGTAGTATTGGTATTGATATTTCTGGAGGAACAACACCATACGCTTATAGTTGGACGCTAAACGGTAATCCTTTTAGTAATACTGAAGATTTATCTAATCTTGGTCCAGGTGATTATGAAGTTACTGTGGTAGATGCTAACAACTGTACTCCAATTGTTCAAGATTTTTTAATTATTGAACCGCCTTTATTAGATACTAGTTTAATCAATCAAGTTGATGTTATTTGTTTTGGAGACGCTACTGGAGAAATTAACATTAATACTACCGGAGGCAGACTTATTGAAACAAATCCAGGTGTTTTTGATTATTCCTATTCTTGGACAGGACCTAACGGGTTTACTAGCGATCTTCAAAATTTATCTAGTTTAATTGCTGGAACTTACAACTTAACAGTAACAGACAAATCTGGTTGTACAGATACCCTTGAAGTTATACTAAATCAAACCGATGAGATTATAATAGATTACACAGATACAAAAATTGAATGTTATGGCGATAATAATGCTTCTATAACAATAAATAATATTTCAGGAGGCAATCCTCCTTACACTATAGCTTGGAGCAATTTAGGTTCTGGAATGATTCAAAACAACCTATCTTCAGGAACCTACATCATCACAGTAACAGATATTACAAATTGCGAAAAGCAAGCAACCATAATTATTGATGAAGCACCTATTTTTAGAATAACACCAAATGTTACACAAGTATCATGCTTTGGAGAAAACGATGCCCGCATTGTACTAAATTTAGAAGGTGGTATAGACCCTGTTTCTCTTATTTGGAATGATGATGCAACCGCTGGCGTTGAACGAAATAATATTGGTCCAGGCAGCTATACCGTTACCATTACCGACGGGACGCCTTGTGAAATAATAGAAACATTTATTATAACCCAACCCGACGCTTTAACACTATCGGCAAACACTACTGATGCTTTAGATTGTGACGATGTAAATACTGGAGCCATTAACCTTATTGTTACCGGAGGCACACTACCTCTAAGCTACTCTTGGTCTAACGGAAGTACAACCGAAGACCTCACAAATATTCCTCCTGGAGACTACTCAGTAACCATTACAGACGCTAATAATTGTGAGATTTCAGGAAGTTGGCCTGTAAACAGATTTGAACCACTAATACTCGATGTTGAAACCCAAACCGATTTTAATTGCGAAACTAGTTATGTTAATCAAACTTTTGAAGCCAAAGCAAACGGAGGTGTTCCTCCTTATCAATTTAATTGGTCTAGTGGAACAGTTTCTGGCAGTAACAATCAATTTATGAATACCACACAAAACGGTTTAATCACTTTAGAGGTTACTGATAGTTTGGGATGCTCAACAAACTATTCTTTTAATGTTGGAATTCCTATTTTAGGTTACCCTGGTTTCAACAACAATTCTGAAGCCTACAGCGTTTATGGTTTTTTCTCTAAACAAGACCCTATACAATTCACAAATACAGCTACAGGAGATTATGTTTCTATCGCTTGGGATTTTGGTGATGGTAATTTTTCTTCGGAAGAAAACCCTACTCACACTTATGTAACCGAAGGTAGCTATATTGTAACCCAAAAAGTCACCTTTCCTTTAGGTTGTATTTATACACATGAAATCACACTAATTATTGAAAAAGGATACACTTTAATAATACCAAACGCTTTTACTCCCAATGAAGATGGTTTTAATGATTATTTTGCACCGGAATCTATAGCTTTAAGTGAAATGACTTTCAATATTTATGATACATGGGGAAGTTTAATTTATTCTGAAACAGGCAACGATTTAATAGGATGGGATGGCAAAATAAAAGGCAATGAAGCAGAAAACGGAAATTATCATTACACCCTTATAGCAAAAACACTTTACGGAAAAACCATTACCAAAGAAG
The DNA here is from genome assembly GCF_044385915.1 of Thalassobellus citreus. Lineage (NCBI taxonomy): Bacteria > Pseudomonadati > Bacteroidota > Flavobacteriia > Flavobacteriales > Flavobacteriaceae > Thalassobellus > Thalassobellus citreus. The sequence goes on from NZ_JBISCC010000121.1 coordinate 116,572, forward strand.
GAGCATTTGTTTCTATTAAGTAAAAGAATTAAGATGAAATTTAAAATCGCTATCATAATAATTATCAGCTGCTTTTCAATACATGCAAAAGGACAAGACCCTGTTTTTTCGCAATATTTTTTAGTTCCTGAAACCATAAATCCTGGGTTTTCTGGCTTTGAAGACGCTTCTTATTTTGGACTAATTCACCGAACTCAATGGCCTAGTCTCGATTTAAGAGTAGATACCGAATATGCTTTTTTTAACTCTTGGATAGAAAATGTAGGAGGCATTGGTTTTAGTATTTTAAACCAACACGAAAACAACACCAATTACAACCACTTACAAGGTAATGTAAACTTTGCATATCATGTAGAACTAGGTAACGATTGGTATTTTAGACCTGCTGTTGAGCTTGGTTTTGGTACTAAATCTTTTAATTTTAGCAATATATTATTATCAGATCAAATTAATATTAATTCAGGAACCATAAGCTCAAACACGTTAGACCCATACGCTTTAAATGCTAATAGAAATATTACTTTTATCGATTTTACAACAGGCTTTGTTTTCGATAAAAAAAACACCCGAAATAACACCGATCTATGGCTAGGCGCTTCAATAAAACACTTAAACAAGCCTAATATTTCATTTGTAGAAAACGGTCACGTACCATTAGATATATTTTACTCCTTACATGCTAATTACAAATTTCCTTATTTTGATTACAACGATATGCTTCTATCTGTAAATTACATGCAACAAGGCGCATATAATAGATTAGATATAGGTACAACCATAAAACTTGACAAATTAATGCTAGGTGCGATGGCAGTTACAAATCCATCAAAAAACGATAATAACAGCCATTTATTAACTTCTATAAATGCTTTTATAGGCTTAGAACTTGAGCAATTACGTTTTGGATTTTCTTACGATTTAAACACGACAGATATAGGAAGAACAGATGGTATTTACGAACTATCCATCACTTATTTGGCTGGTTGCCTAATTTGCAGAAATCCAACAAACTTAGAACGACGAAAATAAGTTATAGATTTTTCAACATCTCTTTTGCAAATTTTGAAAATTGCCAATTATGATGTTTCGCTGCTTGTTTTAAATTTTCTTTACAATCATCCGCGCAGGAACTTATCCATAATAAATATTGAAACGCATTCCGTCTTATAGCAAAATCGTATTTAGGGCTCGTATAATCGTTTAATTCCTTAAAATAAAGCTCTTTATTCGCTGGCTCAAAATCATCGGTTAATAAAGCTAATGTAAGCCATAGTATTCTAACATTTTTATCATTAAACCCAACAATGCCTTTTGTTTTATTTAAATACTTACTCTGTTTTTCTGGAAAATTATTCCATAAATTAAATAAAGCTGTTTCAATTGTGATATATGATTTATCATTAAGAAGTGATTCGTAGTCCTCTTTTAATTCTAAAGGAATTCTATTTAAAGATTTAGCAATGGCTTGACGTACCTTAAGAGTACCGCTAAAGGTTTTTCTTGTTATATTTTTCGGATCCTGGTCAATGATTTTTATTTTAACTTCATCTAAAACATTAGAGTTTACTAAGAAACTACAGTTAGAACCAATCTGCTTACAGTCAACATCTATATATTGACCAATCTTTTTTGATTCTTTTAGACTTTTTAAAGCCAATTCATAATAAAACCTATCATTCTCCAACCAAATTTCAACAAAATCACTCAAATCCTCCCCACTCGCTTTTTCTACTTCACTAATAAAATCATCTGTCTCTACATTTTCAAATTGGTACTTTTCTAAATAGTTTTTCACTCCTACTTTAAAAGCCTTATCTCCTACTTGTTCTCGCAGCATATGCAACACCCAGGCGCCTTTTTTATAAAAGGTCGTACTACTCGATTTCGGATTTAACAATGAAGTACTCCCTCCCGCTTTATCTTGATCTAAAAGCTCTTGTGCATACTCATACAACCTCCAATAGTAATAATCCTCACCAAAAACGTCGCGTTCGGCTAACAACGCATAATATGTTGCAAAGCCTTCTTGTAACCAATGATGCGTTCCAGAAGTTTCAGTTACCAAATCGCCAAACCATTGATGCGCCAACTCGTGCGCATTTACATTCACATAATTCTTATCTACAAAAGCAATTGAATCAACAACAAAAGCATCAGAAAAAATGGTTGTACTCGTATTTTCCATACCTGCATATAAAAAATCTTTAACAGGCACTTGTTTGTAATTTTGCCAAGGATACGGAACACCAATTTCTTCTTCTAGAAAATCAAACATTTGTTTGGTGTAACGATATGTGGGTTCAAACTTTAACAAATCCTCAGGATAATAATACATTTCTAAAGGAATACCGCTTTTAGAATACTTAATCTTTTTATCGTACTTACCAATAGCTAAAGCTACTAAATAACTTGACATGGGATTTTGCATGTCGTAATGCCATGTGGTTGTTGAGTCGTTTATTTCTTTATCTGTTAATTTTCCGTTAGCTATAACTTGATAATTCTTATCAAATTCAATACTTAAATCAAATTCAATTTTATCGTTCATATCATCAATATTCGGTAGCCAGTTGCTAGTGTACTTCCCTTGACCTTGTGTCCAGATTTGCTTATTTCCTTCTTCATAATCCCAATCAATAAAGTATAAAGATTTTTTAGGTCTAGTTTCCCAAACAATATCAACTTTATGTTTACTATTAGCCTTAAAAGGGTGTTTTATAATAAGTTGTTTTCCATTATATAAGCTACCTTCAAATTGTGCATCTAACTTATATTCGATTTCTACAAAGTTTTTGGCATCAATAAAAACAGAATCTACATCTTTCAGAATTTCAAATTCATAAGAAATTATTCCAGACACTTCTTTTTGGATTAAATCACCAAAAGAAACATCTGCTTTAGCAGTTTTAAAATCAACATACTCGGTTTGCTGAGAAAACCCCAAACATGTTATAAATAAAAAGAAAAGTGTTTGCTTAAATTTCATATTTCGAATATAGCAAACTTTAGACCAAATATTACAAACTAGAAACTATGAAACTCGATTAAATTAGCTTCATAATATTGATTACCCAATTTAGATAATAAATCTCTAATTACATTACTATCACCATCTGTAGCAATAGCTGAATATCCTGTATCATTCAGTTTTCCTAATCGTAAATCTATAATATTAATATGCTTTGAAGCTAAAGCCGACAATAATATCAACAGAACCCCAGGCGCATTATGATGCTTGGTTAAAATAACTTTTTCGCTTAACGCTAAATTTAATTTTACGCCATCCATTTCTAATAAATAAACACCTTCACTGTAGTAATTTGGCATTTTAGCGTTTTCTTGATAAGTCAACTTATTAAAAAGTCCTGCATCTGTACCATTTATAAAATCAATAGCACTTGCAACATTACCATTATCGTTTTCTATAGATAAAAATGCCATAGCTGTGCCATCGTTATTTGATTTCAATCGAGCAGTTTCAACATTTATACCTTCAGACGCCAATGTATTAAATAACGAAGAAATAACACCAGGCTCATCTAAATGCTCAGAAAACAACCCGTTTACTATTTTAGTAGTAAGCTTTGGTATTTCATTTGTAATCGTAATAGACTTCCCCCATTTTCTAATTCTAATAGCATTATAATCACCCATACCTGTTGAGTTTTTATAAATATCAATAAATTCAGAAAAATCGCCTCCAAAAGAAAAATCTGGAATAATTCTTCTTTGATCACTATCTAATCGTTGATTTAACAATTCAATACCCTTATTTAAAACGGTGTATTTCACTTTTAATTGATGGTCATCATAAATAGTACGATTTTCAGGAATTAGTTTAGAGTAACTTACATAGCTTTCATATCCAGCTTCCTGAATATACTCTAAGCTTTCTTTGTAATTCAATCCGTAATAGCGCACATGATGCGTATCTGTACCCACACACACAGGTATTTGAAGCTCATTAGCACGTCTTAAAATACTCTGAACAGGATACACACCAACACCTTTAAACTTACCAGCCATATTTACATCTAAAGACAAATTACGATCTGCAATAAGCTCTAAAAGTGTTCTAAACTTATTTGCTAGCGGGTGTGAGCTTGTTTCAAAATTTACCAAAGCTTCTGGCATATCCACATTCAGTTTTGGCAAATCTATATGACCAATAATTTGAATCATATCACCAAAACACTCAATCATTTGAATCATTTCATTGAAATAGCCATCCCAATAAGCTTCAAGACTTCCTCTAATTTTTAATAACTCAAGTGCCTCTTCTTTAGAACCATCATAGGGTAAGCCTTCTGGCGCAAAATGCACAGATCCAATTACATAATCGGCATCTTCTGCTTGAAATATTTTAGATCTACTCCACTGCAAACCTAGATCTGGTCCCATCCACTCTAACTCAATACCATATTTAATATTAATCTGTCCGTCATATTTTTCACGAAGATTAGCAATACGTTTAGGATAATTTAAGTACGATTTATTTCCTCTAATAAACTTAACGTTAGTATCTCTTTCTGCTATATAACGAAAACTCGTTAACCTAGGAGAATGAATTATAAACGTAATACTTGGGTTGCCAGCCTCAATAGCTTTATCAACTATATCCTCTAACCTATCAATACCATGCTTTACATGATCTTGTTCTGTACCTGCATGAATACCATGTGTTTCCCAAATAAACTCGTTAAGCTTTCTCATCAATCAATATGCTTTTGTTAAATTTTAAAGACCAAATTTAACCATTGAAATAGAATTATTCATTAAAAAGTAATGGTTTTCAATAATTTTTAAAAAGAAATCTTTATTAGCCATAAAAATATCCAAAATCTAAGCTGATATTATGAATTCAATAAAAATAAAAAGTAAAGCTTCTTATTAAATATTAAAATTTTAATGGAATTGCTTAAATTCGCCTCTATGTCTGTTAACCTTCAAACCCCCATAGATTATTTAAAAGGCGTCGGCCCTGGTAGAGCCGATTTACTTCGTAAAGAGTTAGGTATTCACACGTATCAAGACTTATTAAACTTATTTCCAAACAGATATATAGACAGAACACGTTATTTTAAAATAAATCAGCTACAACGCAACAATGCCGATGTACAAGTAATAGGAAAAATAACAGCCTTTAAAGAAGTAGCACAAAAACGTGGTAAACGTTTAGTAGCAACCTTTCAAGATGACACAGGAACTATGGAATTAGTTTGGTTTCGTGGACAAAAATGGATTCGAGAAAACTTAAAGCTTAACACACCTTACGTTGCCTTTGGAAAAACCAATTGGTTTAGCGGAAAGTTTAACATGGCGCATCCAGATTTAGAGCTTTTAAAGGAGCATGAAAAAAATTTGAGAGCTGGCATGCAACCTATTTATCCATCTACCGAAAAATTATCAAACAGAGGAATAAGTAATCGAGTAATGAGTAAAATTATGCAACAATTATTCATTGAAAGTAATGGTAAATTTGTTGAAACATTATCTGACAATTTACTTTCAGAACTAAAATTAATCAGCAAAAAAGAAGCGCTTTTAAATATTCATTTTCCGAAGAATTCAGAGCTACTTTCTCGTGCGCAATCCAGATTAAAATTTGAAGAATTATTCTATATTCAATTGCAATTAATTTTAAAAAATCTAATTCATAAATCAAAAATAAAAGGCTTTCCATTTGAAAAAGTAGACACCTATTTCAACACCTTTTTTTCAACCTATTTACCCTTCGAATTAACCAATGCACAGAAGCGTGTTTTAAAAGAAATTCGTGCCGATTTAGGAAGCAATGCGCAAATGAATCGGCTTTTACAAGGTGATGTAGGTTCTGGTAAAACCATAGTTGCATTCATGTCAATGCTCATAGCACTTGACAACGGTTTCCAAGCTTGTTTAATGGCGCCTACTGAAATTTTGTCAGTTCAACACTATAGTGGATTTATTGAATTATGTAAGAACCTAAATATCAGTATAGAAATACTCACAGGTTCAACAAAAACTTCAAAAAGAAAAATAATTCACGAAGCTTTAGAAAATGGTGAATTACAAATATTAATTGGCACTCATGCCCTACTTGAAGACAAGGTGAAATTCAAAAATTTAGGGCTTGCAATTATAGATGAACAACACCGATTTGGAGTTGCGCAAAGAAGCAAATTATGGAAGAAAGGCCCTCCTCAATCCTCCCATTGGGAGGAAGCAAAATCTATACGCAAAAAGTATATGACAGCACGTCCATCAACCTATAAATTATTAAAAGAACTTCAAGCTGAAAACAAAAAAAACAGCACAGAATCTGAATCTATTTTATGGGAGTGTTTAAGAAACAAAAAGCTAGATTTTAAGTTTAGAAGACAACATATTATTGATGAATTTATAGTTGACTTTGTCAACCTAGAAAAGAATGTAATAATTGAAATTGATGGAGGTTATCATAATACTATTGAACAAAAAGAAGCAGATGCATTACGTACTCAAATATTAAGCGAAATTGGTTTTAAAGTCATTCGTTTTACCAACGAACAAGTTATTGGAGATATAGATAATGTTCTAAACTATATTACGAATTGCTTGGAAAGTCTCCCCTCTGGGGAGATTAGTGGGGCTCCTATCCCCCCACATGTTTTAGTTATGACTGCAACACCAATTCCGAGAACCTTAGCCATGTCTGTTTATGGCGATTTAGATATCTCAATAATTGACGAATTACCACCAGGAAGAAAGTCTATAAAAACGGTTCATAGATTCGATAATAATCGTCTAAATGTTTTTAAATTTATTCGTGATGAAATCTCAAAAGGCAGACAAATTTATATTGTATATCCGTTAATTCAAGAAAGCTCTGCTATGGATTATAAAGATTTAATGGATGGCTACGAAAGTATCTCTAGAGACTTCCCCATGCCCGAATATCAAATCTCTATTGTTCATGGAAAAATGAAACCTACAGACAAAGATTTTGAAATGCAACGTTTTATTAAAGGTGAAACACAAATCATGGTAGCTACTACGGTTATTGAAGTTGGAGTAAACGTACCAAATGCATCTGTTATGATTATTGAAAGCGCAGAACGCTTCGGGTTATCGCAACTACACCAATTACGAGGACGTGTAGGTCGTGGTGCCGAACAGAGCTATTGCATTTTAATGACAAGCCACAAACTGAGTAGCGATAGTAAAACCCGTTTAGAAACCATGGTTAGAACCAATGATGGTTTTGAAATTGCCGAAGTAGACCTACGTTTACGAGGCCCTGGAGATATAATGGGAACACAACAAAGTGGCATTTTAAACCTAAAAATAGCCGATATTATTAAAGACAATGACGTACTACAAAGCGCCAGATATTATGCTAAAAAGATATTACAACACGACCCTAGCTTATCTTTAAAAGAAAACGAAGTTATACTTAACACTTACATATCCTTAGGAAAGTATAAAAATATCTGGAATTACATAAGCTAATATATTCACTCCATTGCAAAAACATGATATAAAAAAAATAAAATATTAACATTTTAACCAAGCAACCTTTAACAAAAACTTACATCTACAAACAAAAGTCTTTATTATGAAATTACTTTCCTTCTTAACTATGCTAACTATTTCTCTTTGCGGTGGCTTATGCTGTCCTCCCGAAGATGATTACACTACAATTAACATAGAAAATAATAATATTGTTAAAATTGAAAATAATCAAGATACTTTTAATTTAGGAGAAAAAATCTATATAACCACGATAATAAAAAATCAACAAACCTCTGTAGACAATCAAACATTACTACTAACAGATTACCTTGACACCACTAATAACGAAGCATACATATACAACTCATTTACACTTTACAAAGAAACAAATTTCAACACCTTATCTATAATACCAATTAATAATGATGTTTTAGAAATTATAACTGGAAACGCAACAGTAAACAATGAATATATTCAAGTAGAAAGCCCATATAATAGTAATACATTTACAAGTAAATTTAGTATCACCCTACTAGAATCTGGCACATTTTATTTATCTGGAAACGGCTACAACAACGCTGTATACTTTGATGTAAATACAAACGGAAAAGAATACATATCCATATCTTCAGAAATCATAAATTCAAACGATAACAACTACTATAAGTTTACTGTTAATTAATAATAATTACCTTTGCTTCTAAAAAAAAAGCACATGCTTGGATTAAAATTAGCAACCGACCCACGTTGGGTAAACATTGTAGAGTCAAATATTGAAGAAATTTTAACCGACCATGCATGGTGCGAGCAAAAAGCAGCAACAAATGCCATAACTATTATTACACTAAACTCCGAACATACCGATTTAGTGACAGATTTACTAGCACTTGCCAAAGAAGAATTAGAGCATTTTCAAATGGTGCACGATATTATTAAAGCACGTGGTTACAAACTAGGCAGAGAGCGTAAAGATAGTTATGTAAACGAGCTTTATAAATTCATGAATAAAGGCGGAAACCGCGTACAATGTATGGTTGACAGACTCTTATTCTCTGCCATGATTGAAGCGAGAAGCTGTGAACGTTTTAAACTTTTATCTAAAGAGATAAATGACCCAGAACTTTCTAAATTCTATCACGATTTAATGATTAGTGAAGCTGGACATTACACAACTTTTATAGGTTTTGCTAGAAAATATGGTCAAGAAGTTGATGTAGACAGACGCTGGCAAGAACTTATTGATTTTGAAGCTGAAGTGATTCAAAACTACGGAAAATCTGAAACTATACATGGTTAAAAAAAAAAGCCCAACCAAATGATTGAGCTTTAATAACCGATTGTTGTTTGATTGATAATCATTTGATTAGCAATATATAAACAAAAACCACCCAAAGCTGTTATTGTTTTGTTAAACAAATTTGTAAAACTGTTAATTAACATTTTACAAGAAGTACCTATCAGCTTCAACACTTCTCAAAGAGAATATGTAACTTTGCGTTTCTTATTTTAAGATTTCAAACAAAAGAATGATACACATTCACGAAAAAACATTACAAGATTTAGAATTTCCTACCGTTTTACAACAGGTAAGCGACCATTGCGTAACTCCACTAGGAAACGAAAAAGCATTACAAATTTTACCTTATAAAACTAAGGATGAATTGCTTTTTGCTCTAAAACTAACCAACGAATATTTATCGTCTTTTTATAATGACAATAGAATCCCAAATCACGGATTCGACAGTATTACCAAAGAATTAAAATTACTACGCATAGAAAACACTTATTTAGAGGTTCACAGCTTAAAAAAAATAGTTTCTATTTCACTAACATGTAATGAGATAGTCACCTATTTAAAAAAGTTTAAAGAATACTATCCAGGATTAAACGATCATGCGTTTTATATAGAAGTTACCAAAGTTATTATTGATAAGGTTGACAGCATAGTCGACCGTTTTGGAGACATAAAAGACAATGCTTCAAACTTACTTTTCGATTTACGTCAAGCTATAAACCAAATAAAAGGTAAAATTAATGCCAGTTTTTCGAGTGCATTAAACCAATATCATAGCTTAGAATATTTAGATGACATTCGCGAATCTGTAGTAGAAAACAAACGCGTACTCGCTGTAAAAGCCATGTACAGACGTAAAGTAAAAGGTTCTATTATGGGAAGTAGTAAAACAGGCAGCATTGTTTATATCGAGCCCGAAGCGACGCTTCAACACTCCAGAGAACTTAATAATCTAGAATTTGAAGAAAGCGAAGAAATTAACCGCATCTTAAAAGAAGTTACTAATTTTATTCGTCAGTTTTTACCATTACTAGAAAAGTACCAAGCCTTTTTAATAGATATTGATGTGATTTCCGCGAAAGCGAAATACGCACGTTCCATGAACGCAATTCTTCCTGAAATATCAGAAAGCAAAAGCATGTTTCTTCGCGACGCCTACCACCCTTTATTGTATTTAAACAATTTAGAAAAAAAAGAAACCACCTTTCCGCAAACCATAGAACTAAAAGACGATAGCCGAATTATAGTCATTTCAGGACCTAATGCCGGCGGGAAAAGTATCACCCTAAAAACTGTTGGCTTATTACAAACCATGATTCAAAGCGGGATGCTTATACCCGTACACGAGCGCAGTAAAGTCTGCTTGTTTGATAAGGTTTTAAGCGACATTGGAGACAACCAATCCATTGAAAACCATTTAAGCACATACAGCTACCGTTTAAAACAAATGAATTATTTCTTAAAAAAGTGTAATAAAAACACGCTTTTTTTAATTGATGAATTCGGAACAGGAAGTGATCCTGAATTAGGTGGTGCATTGGCTGAAACATTTTTAGAAGAGTTTTATCATCGTGAAGCATACGGTATTATTACCACGCACTACTCCAATTTAAAAATATTAGCCAACGAGTTACCATGCATGCTAAATGCTAACATGTTGTTTGATGAGCGTACTTTAGAACCCTTATTCAAACTCGTTATCGGTCAAGCCGGAAGTAGTTTTACTTTTGAAGTTGCTCAGAAAAACGGTATTCCATACAGCTTAATAAATCGCGCTAAAAAGAAGATAGAACGCAGTAAAGTGCGTTTTGATGCAACTATTGCCAAACTTCAAAAAGAGCGTTCTAAACTTGAAAAAACAGGACAATCGTTAAGGCAAAGTGAAAAGAAAAAAGGAGAAGAAGCCGATAAACTTGAAGAAATTAACACCAAAATTCAAAAAAAACTAGAAAGCTACCAAGAATTATACGATAGCAATCAACGCCTCATTTACTTAGGACAAAAAGTAAACGACATTGCCGAAAAATACTTCGAAAACAAGAAAAAACGCGAATTAATGGGCGAACTTTTCAAATTGGTTCAAATTGAAAATTCTAAACGTAAAAAAGTTTCCGCGAAAGCAAAAAAAGCTATTAAAGCTAAAGAAAATCAAGTTAAGCAAGAGGTTGAAAAGAAAGTTGAAGTTATTAGAGTCAAGAAAAAAGAAGCCAAGAAAAAAGCTATTGAACAACCTAAACCCAAAGCTATTATTAGAATTGGAGACCGCGTTAGAATGGAAGATGGTAGAGCGATTGGCACTATTGATAAAATAGAAAAAAACAAAGCCGTTGTTAATTATGGCATGTTTACAACAAATGTAAGTATTGACCAACTAGAATTGGTTGAGGCTATGAAGAAATAAGTAAAAACACCCGAAAGAAACTATTTAAGAATCACTTTTGCTGATAGAATGACAACTTTGAGATAAAAATAACAGCCAACACCAAGTTGTTGAATCTACAACTTTAGGTGCCGACTGTTTCCACTCTATCTTAACTAACTCATAATCTATTTACATTTAAGTCGGGTGAATGTTAAATCGAGCCCCCAAATATTAGTAGATGCCCTATAGCAGCGTTCCCAGTTACCTGATTCTTGATGTACATAACCATAAATGTTATGGTGATATGAATCCTTATAACCATTTTTCTCTTTTTCTTCAACCCAAATTTCAATATCATAAGCACCTTGAGGCACAATAATTTCGGTTATAGACCCCGAGGTCTCATTAGCAATCCAACCATAAACGTAGTCATTTTTGTTAATTGGTAACAACTGAGTTGGCAGGCTATTTTTTGTCTCACGTTGAGGCGCATCTGGTAAATTATTCTTAAAAGTAATCCCCACTCTAAAGTCTTTTTTAGTATCATTAATAAACTGCAACGTTGGATGTACACGCCCTGATGTATTACAATTCGTAGCCTTATAATCTGTAGCAAACCCCATTTTGGCAATGGTATTATCTTTTAAATATCGTACTGTATACGCAATAGGAACACCTGGATTAGTTCTACTGTAAATAGCATTTTCCTCTCCTTTTATTATTTTATCTAAATCACCAAAATTCCTAGCAGATACTAACTCTGCTGTATTAGCAGCATTACCTCCTATAGCAAATGTTTTTATACTCGCTTTTTCTAATATATTTTGAACTCTTAGCTTTGTTTCTAAATCTAACGAATTTTTACCCGCAGCATAACCAAAAGCCGCCTCTAAATCACTATCTGAAGCTTCTACAGAAGTCTCCATTCTAAACATTATAATACGACCATAACTAACGTTGTGAATATAAGCTGGCGGACTACTAGAATCAAGAATACCTTCAATTTCTGATAACGATACACTTTCATGAAACACATCAGAAGGTTTTAATGGTTGATCCATAGTAATATTATAGAACACTTGCTTATAAACCATCATAGCTACTCTTTTTTCGCTAGTAGATTCATAATCAAATTCGCTTGAAACTGTATTACCAGCCCAATCGGCGTTTAAACCTAATTCTAAACTCATTTGCTTTTTAGAGTACAACGTTGTTGCGTCTGATTTTGAACTTGACGGATTAACATAACCATCCTGATAGGCATTGGCGTTCCACCATTCTAAAGCCTTATCAATTTCGCTATTTACATTTGAGTTTTCAGCATCTACAACTACAAAAGTTCCGGCATCTCCAATCCCTGGCAGATCTACTCGCAAGGTTAATGGAGCTCTTTTAACTCTCAGCGATGTTGGAAGTCCATTCCGTAAAGAGGCATCTCCTTTTACTAATGCCCCAGGCCAGATAACGCCCTTATTAGGATCTAATACGGGAATATCCTGAAAATTTGTTTTTAAGTTATATTCCGTGGTTGTACAATTGGTTGATGTGTTTTTTCCATAAACATCTACATTTTCAGAGGTTTCTTCACCTTTTGTTTTTAGTACCGCTTCCCCTTGGGTATCCAAAGCACCCAACAGTTCATCAGCGTTATAATTTAAACTCTTTAAATAAGCATCTATATTTTCAGTTTTTTGAGGAGCCCCCTCAACCGATTCATCTTTACTACATCCATAAACCAATACAAATGCAAAAAGAAAGACATAAATAATTCTTTTTAATCTTAATAGCTTTGTTTTCATAATTTCTAATTTTTTGTGATTCAACAGTTCAAAACTAGATATGAATACAAGTGAAAACTAATTTTTGGCATGGACAAAGTATGGACAACCATACAAAGAAGTATCATTAACTAACATGGACTAGAATAAAAATCAGCAAAAACAAAACCACCCTAAAACACTACATATAAGTTATTTAAATAAATCTCAGTCTTTAAACTTCTCAAAAAAGGTATAGACTAATTATAGATAAATCAATTTTTAAGCAATTAACAGAATGCTATTTTAATTAATAAAAAATCTATCTTAGTAAAGCCAAAATATCCTTAACATGAAAAATTTATTAGGAATTATTTTTATTTTATTTTTAGTAAGCAATTTTACAACTGCTCAAAATCAAAAATATATTGACAGTTTAAAAAATGACTACAATACAATGCCTGATACTTATAAAAAAGTACAAACATCAGCAAGATTATTTTACGCAGAAATATATACTAACCCGAAAAAAGGAGCAGTTCACGCAAAGAACTGTATTAACTTATCAAAAAAGATTAAATATAAATCGGGCGAAACTGTTGGTCATTTCCACTTAGGAGTATATTACGATTTAATACATAATATTGACTCATCTGAATACCATTATAACAAAACCTCTGAGTTAGCTAAAAAATATAATGATAGTGTAATGCTTCCAAAAGCACTATCTGTTTTAGCAGGAATAGCCTTAGAAAAAGGTGATTTTAAAAAAGCTTTAGAATTACGTAATGAGTCTTCCAAAAAGTTTATAGCAAATAAAGATTATTTAAGTTATGGAGTTAATCTTGGCAATAAAGCAATAATATATACTGAAAAAGGAGACTATAAATCAGCTATAAATGAAAGTCTATTTGCCTTACGAGTTTTAGACACAATTGATAAAGAAACTTATAGAAAAGCAGATATAAACTCACAAATAGGAGATATAGAAATACGAAGAAAAAATTATAATGAAGCTTTAAGGTATTACAATAAAGCGTTAAAGGTTTATTTAGAATTAAATGACAACATTTACGTAAGTAATTCATATCTGAACATTGGAGATACCTACATTAAACTTGATAATGAAATTAAAGGTAAAGATTTTTTAGAAAAAGGGCTAAAAATCGCAAGAACCCATAATATAAAAGATAATATTTATAAATCACTAACAGCATTATCAACGATATACAGTAATGAAAATAAATTTAATAAAGCACTATCCTACCTAAAGGAGAGTGAAGAACTTAGCAAAACTGAAAGTAATTCAACAGACTATTTATATGTTATTACAGAAATAGGAACTGTTTTAAGCAAAAAAGGAAATCATAATCAATCCTTAAAATATTTAAACCTAGCAGTAAAAAAAGCAGATTCATTAGATTCTAAATACCAATTAAAAAATGCATATTCAGCGAGAGCGAATGCACAGGAAAGAGCAGGCAACTTAAAAAGCGCCTTAAAAGACACAAAAAGTTTTATTTCCGTATCAGATAAAATAGACAATAATTTAATATCAAAACAAATAGAAGAATTAAAAACAAAATATGAAACCGAAAAAAAAGAAGCCGAAATTGCTTTGAAAAATGAAGAAATAAAAACCCTCAACCAAGAAGTAGAAATTAGCAATTTACGCAAAGGACTTTATGCTGGAGGCATGTTTACATTTGTTGCTATTTCTGGACTATTATTCTTTAGCTTTAAACAACGTGAAAAAAAGAATAGAATTGCTCGTGAAAAACAAGAAGCCATATATCAACAAGAATTAGCTTTCAAAAAGAAAGAATTAGCTTCACAAACCTTACACCTAGTTCAAAAAAACACGTTTATTCAAGAGCTTAAAGAAAATTTAGAAAAGATTAAAAAATCGCCAGAATTGTTTAAAGTAGAATTTAGGCGTTTAGTTATGCTCCTAAAAAAAGAAAGTGCCGAAGATAAAGATTGGGAAGTATTTAAAAGCTATTTCTCTGAAGTGCATAATAACTTCGATCACAAACTAAAAGCAATCTACGAAGACATAAGCGAAAAAGAAATACGACTGGCTTCGTTTTTACGCATGAACCTTTCTACCAAAGAAATAGCCTCCATGTTAAACGTATTACCAGATAGCGTTTTAAAGTCTAAATATCGACTTAAAAAGAAACTTAATTTGGATAAGGAAACCGATTTAAATCAGTTTTTAAGTGATTTGTAAAATCGTATCTTTACACAATGAATTTTGGAGTTCCAAACCACAAAAAATTAATCCTGTTTGATGGTGTTTGCAACCTCTGTAACAGTAGTGTGCAGTATGTAATTAAGCACGACACAAAGAACCTGTTTCTTTTTACCGCTTTACAAAGCGATATTGGACAAGAAATTATTAAGAATCACAACATAGACACTCATAAAATAGACTCTATCCTAGTATACACACCAAAAAAAGGCATTGATTATAAATCTACAGCGGCTTTAAAAATAGCACACCAATTAGGGTTTCCACATAATTTAATGTCTGTGTTTTTTATTATTCCAGCTTTTATTAGAAATTGGGTTTACGATTATATAGCTAAAAACCGATACAAATGGTATGGCAAAAAGGATGCTTGTATGATTCCTACACCTGAATTGAAGAGTAGATTTTTAGAGTGATTTTAGGGCGCATCCCTATTGGGTCAGGCTTTACACTATATCTTTTTTATACTAAACTTGTTTCAGCACCTTATCTACTGCAGTACTCTGCATTATAAATAGTTTTTCTTTTCAATCTTATTACTTGTATAAAAAAGGATGCCGTTTCAATCCCTTGCGCACTTGCTCGCTGCAACAGTAAACATAACTAAAGGCATTTGTTAAACCTATCATCTATTCATCTTTAATAATTTGTAAATTATGTAATTTCTCCCTGCGTTCGAAATGACGCATAAATTATAATTAACACACGTTAGTCATGTCGAAATGAGGTACGATTGAGACATCGCAAAACCATATAATCTTGAGCACAAGAAAACCAAACTAACTCTAAAAGCCACTTTACGTTTAAAAGAGTACACTTTACTCATTATAAGTTTTACACTTAGTATTGATACGATAGTTTTATTAAAAATTAAAACCATCTATCATGAAAAATCTATTGTTTTTATTCCTATTAGCTACAACTATTAGCTTCTCAACAAACCAAAAACCAACAGCTACTTCTATTAATGAAGTTACAGTTTATGTTAACGGCGCTCAAATTACTAGAACAGCAAACGTTAAACTTCCTATTGGGACGACCACATTTAAATTCGATAAACTCTCTCCTAATATTCAAGAAAGTAGCATTCAAATTTCAGGATTAAAATCGGCTTCGGTTTTATCAATAAATTACGGCATTAACTACCTATCAAAGCAAAACAAATCAGAAGATATTGAAGCGCTACAAAACCAAATAAAACTATTAAACGACAACATTCAATTTGAAACAGATTTAATATCTGGTTACGAAGAAGAACTAAAAGTAATTCATGATAACAGGCATATAGGTAACGACAATCAAGCAGTAACTCTAGAAAAACTACAACAATTTGCCGATTATTACCGAAAACGCATAACTAAAATCAAAAATTTAATTTACGCATCCTCAAAAAAGAAACAAGAATTTAGCAAACAAATAACAGACATACAAAAGCAATTAGCAGAATTTAATATAGACGACAAAATACAAACTGGTGAGATTACAGTAAAACTCAACACCAATCAAGCAAGCGAGTTAAACTTAATTATAAAATATAATGTAGATAATGCTGGATGGTTCCCGATATACGATATTAAAGCAAACCAAATTAATGCTCCACTACAACTTAACTATAAAGCGCATGTATACCAAAGCACAGGAAACGACTGGAACAAAATAAAACTAACACTATCAACAAACGACCCAAACACGAATAACGAAAAACCAGAAGTAAACCCGAAATATTTAAATTTTATAAGTAAATACAGTAACTATAATAGCTCGAGAGCAACAAAAAACTATAATTACAAGTACAATCCGTTTATTCAAACAGTAAGTGGTATTGTTACAGATGAGTCAGGTTCTCCTTTACCAGGTGTTAATATTGTAATTAAAGGCACTAGTAAAGGAACACAAACCGATTTTAATGGCAAATACTCTATTCAAGTTAGCGGTGGTAAAGAACTAGTATATTCTTTTTTAGGTTTTAAAACTGAATCCCTACCGATTCATTCTAGTGTTATAAATCTCAGTTTACAAGAAGATGTTGCAATGTTAGAAGAAGTTGTAGTTGTTGGATACGGAACACAGAAAAGGGATGATTACACAAGTAGCGTATCTTCTATCAAAATGGAAACTAAATCCAATAATTACGGAAGCAAAAAAGAAAACTACACCTCCAATGGCGATATTATTGAAGAAGGTATTACCAACCAAAGGTTCGAAATTAAGAAACCATATACAATTCCAACAAACGGAGATATTACGGTTATTGAAATCGACAAATACTCTATTCCTGCAAGCTTCTCTTATTTTACAGCACCTATAATTAATGAAAATGTGTTTTTAACTGCTAAAATGGGCGATTGGGAACAATACAATTTACTACCAGGAGAAGCTAACATCTACTTTGAAGGCAGCTATTCTGGTAAAACCAATATTAATCCGCAAGCCACAACAGATAGCTTAACCATTTCTTTGGGAGTTGACCCAAATGTAGTTGTAAAACGAAATACCATCAATAACTTTAAGAAAAACAACTTTACAGGAAGTAATAAAATAATAAACAAAGCTTTTGAAATTGAATTAAAAAATAACAAACAATCGACTATAAGTTTAATATTGATGGATAGAGTTCCTGTGAGCCAAAACAAAGATATTAAAGTAGATGACATTGAAACTGGCACCGCCGAATACGATTCTAAAAAAGGATTGCTAGAATGGAAATTAAACCTCAAACCTAATCAATCTAATACATTCAAAATATCTTATACTTTAAAATACCCCAAATACAAACGGGTTAATTTATAAACTATAAAAGAAACCTCTAAGTTTTATTAAACACTTAGGGGTTTTATTTGATTTAACTATTAACCTTTAACAACTCAACTAGTTAATTATGAAATTTCTCCCTGCGTTCGAAATGACTTATAAATTATAATTATCACACGTAAGTCATGTCGAAATGAGGTACGATTGAGACATCTCATAAAACACATAATCTTTATTCTAAAAAAACCAATACATACCACCTTACTAATTATAAAAAATTTATATATAAATATTGTATTACATATTGATTTATAAAATTTAAAAACTCTAAATTCGTTTATCTGTAGATATAATTAACCTGTACTGAGTGAAGTCAAAGTATTGAAACAGATTCATAACTTAATCCTTACTCTCAATTAAAAAGAATGAATACTATAAAACTACAAATAGCTTTATTTATTACTGAATTACAACAAAATGATTATAGAACAAGAGCAAAAATTTAAAGAAGTACTTTTTAAATTAGAAGGAAAAATTAATGAACAAAGTTTTTTTAATAAGTTCTTAGAATTGTACCCAGAAGTTTGGAAAAAGCATAAAATTATGTTTTCAAATTTTAAGAAAAGCAAACAATTTGGACAAACAATTCCGTTACCAAGACCTGAAGTTTCTTTACGAAAAGAGATTAGGATATGGCTACAAAAACAATAAAACGTTTAGAAATTTTATTTTGCAATAAACTATACTACTTCAGAACCTTCTTCAAATGACTATAAATCATTTGCTCCATTGGGTCATAGTCACCATCTGCAAAAGCCATCATTTTTATATCAGCAAATAAATCTGCCAGATCATTACGATAATAATCATGTGCTTTTACTGCTTCAATAATTTTTTGAATACTTTGATAGTCATTATCTTTTTCAAATTGCTCACTTACGCGTTCGTAAACATCCTTATCAACCCTACTTAAAATATACGTTGTCTCTTTTTTTGATTCATTCAAATCTGAATTTGAAACATATATTAATATATAGGCTAACAATTCATCCTTTGTCCATGTTTTTGAATTTTCCATATTTCCTGTTGTTAAAGTTCCATATTCTGTCCACGAACCATCATACACGGAAATATTATTATAACCCGAAATTTCAGCTCCTAAAGCCAACACACAGGCAGTAAGACCAGATCCGCAAGAAAAAATAATAGGTTCATCTTTAGTCGCAAGCTCTTGAAAAATTTTTTCTAAATCTTCTTTAGATTTTAAAACACCATCTTCTAACAAATTAGTAAATGGTAAATTAACCGAATTTGGTATGGTTCCCATACGCAAACCTTCACGAGGTTCTGGTATTGTACAATTAAAGCGTCCTGCTGAGCGTGCATCAATAATGGTATATGTCTTATTTTTTGAAGCTATTTTAACATCTTCAAAAAACTTCATGGTTTCTGGTTTATGATTTAAAATAAAATCACCTGTTACACCTTCATAAGTTTTCATGGGTTCAACTTCATATTCAGCTTTTAACCATGCAGGGAATCCGCCATTCAAAACAGCGACGTTGTTGTACCCAAAAGCTTTAAACAACCACCAAACACGTGCGCTAGAATAAATACCTTTATCGTCGTAAACCACAATAGCACTATCGGTATTAACACCTAGTTCTCTTGCAGATTTTTGAAATTGTTCAGCCGAAGGAAACGCACTAGGAAACGGATTTGACACATCACTAAATTTCTTTTTTATATCGAAAAGACGTGTATTGGGTATTTGTTTTAATGAAGCATCAAATATTTTATTAATCGTGCCATCTAATACAACTAAATTTTCAGCATGTATGTTTGAATACAACCACTCTACGGTGACTATTGGCGATTCAATATTTATATTAGAATTCATAAAAAACTATTTTACAGCTTCATAATTATCATCCCATTCTTTAGGCTTTGGCTCATGTAATTTTCCTAACGACTTCGCAACTATCATAGAAACTGTAGCATCTCCTGTAACATTTACAACCGTCCTACACATATCTAAAGGTCTATCTACCGCAAAAATAAGTGCTAAACCTATTGGTAATAATTCAGATGGAAAGTCAATAGATTCTAAAACAATAACCAGCATTACCATACCTGCACTTGGCACAGCAGCACTTCCTATAGACGCTAATAATGCCGTTGCAACAATTACTAATTGATTTGTAAAAGTTAAACCTTCAGGCCAAATAACCTGCATAATAAACACAGCAGCAATACCTTGATACAAACTAGTTCCATCCATATTTACGGTAGCACCAACTGGCAATACAAAACCAGACACTTCTTTATCGACTCCTAAATGCTCTTCTACACGTTCCATAGTTACAGGCAATGTTGCTGCACTAGAACTTGTTGAAAATGCCAAAAGTTGCGCTGGACTTATTTGTTTTAAAAACCACATTGGTGATTTTTTGGTATACACACTCACTAAAAGTAAATAGAACCCTATCATAATAATTAAACCACCCACCACACAAAATGCGTAATAAAGTAACTTGATTAAAATCTCTACATCATCAAAAGCAATTATAACATTGGCCAATAAAGCAAATACAGCGTATGGCGCAAAAAGCATAATTAAATCGACCATTTTCATGACGACTTCATTAAGCGAATCGAAGAAATCGACTAAAGGTTTGGCTTTCTTTTCACCTATTAGTAACAAACAAATACCAACAAAAATGGCAAAAAAGATAACCTGAAGCATAGATGCTTCGGCAAAGGATTTAAAAATATTACTTGGAAAAATATCGACCAACGCCTGTAATGGTCCTGCTTCTTTTTGAGCCGATGCTTTAGTAAGTTTATCCATTACTCCAGCATCGTTAGCATATTTTAATTTAATTTTCTCAATAGTATCTTGAGGCATCCCATCGCCTGGTTTCAAAGTATTTACAATGGTTAATCCTATAATAATTGCCACAAGTGTTGTTGAAATATAAATACCTATGGTACGTAAGCCCATCGATTTAATTTTAGAAATATCTTTTAAATCGGAAATACCTTTTATTAAAGAGGCTAGAATTAAAGGAACTGCAATAAGTTTAAGAAGATTAATAAAAATGGTACCGAAAGGTGAAATCCAATCGGATATAAAACCTTTTCCGCCATCAACGTTATTCATAATAAAACCAAAAATGATTCCGAGAACCATTCCTATAATAATCTTCCAATGTAATGCTAGTTTTTTCATAGAGTTGCTCCTAACCTCTCCAAAGAGAGGAATTAGTTAGTTTTTAAATTATGAGAACAAGATAAGTATTAAGCTATAAAGAATAAATTAAATCTCAATAAATCTAAAATGGATTCCTGCCTTCGCAGGAATGACAGAACATTCCGAAGTTAACTAATAAGAGGACGTATAGTTTAGCCCCGATTGATGTCCTTCGACTAGGCTCAGGATAAACTCCAATCAGGAAATAGCTTCTAAATATAAAGCTTATTTATTAAATAAAAATCGGCAATAACTAAGGCAGCCATCGCTTCTACAATAGGTACGGCACGTGGCACTACACATGGATCGTGACGTCCTTTACCTTGCATTTCTACTGCATTACCTTCCTTATCTATGGTTTCGTATTTTTGAATAAGCGTAGCTACAGGTTTAAAAGCAACGTTAAAATAAATATCCATCCCGTTACTTATACCACCTTGAATACCTCCTGAATAGTTTGTTTTTGTTGTACCATCACTATTAAATGAATCGTTATGATCGCTTCCGTACATGGTACTCCCATGAAATCCGCTACCATACTCAAAGCCTTTTACTGCATTTATAGACAACATGGCTTTTCCTAATTCGGCATGTAATTTATCGAAAACCGGTTCACCCAACCCAACAGGTACATTTTTAATAACACAGCTAACTATTCCGCCAACCGTATCACCTTTACCACGAACTTCTTTTATATAAGATTCCATGTTTGCTGCCATCTCTTGATCTGGGCAACGCACAATGTTAGATTCTACTTTTGTAAGGTCTAATTCGTTATATGGCTTATCCAGTTTCATAGTGCCAACACCAGAAACATAAGCGGTAATTTCAATGCCTTTAAGCATTTGTTTTGCTATAGCTCCAGCAACAACACGACATGCGGTTTCACGTGCAGAACTACGTCCGCCACCACGATAATCGCGTACACCGTATTTTTTATCATAGGTATAATCGGCATGACTTGGCCTATAACTATCTTTTATATGTGAGTAATCGTGAGATTTCTGATTGGTGTTTTCTATAACAAAACCAATAGATGTTCCTGTTGTTACACCTTCAAAAACACCAGAATGAAACTTAACTGTATCTGGCTCTTTACGTTGTGTAACGATAGCTGATTGCCCTGGCTTTCTTCGGTTTAATTCATTTTGAATCTCATCTAAATCTAACGCAATCCCTGACGGACAGCCATCTATTACGCCACCTAAAGCAGGTCCATGAGATTCTCCATAAGTTGTTAAATTAAATAGTTTTCCGAAGGAATTACCAGCCATAATTTAGAATTTTTGGCTAAAATAAAGTTTTATTTAGAAATCTGCTAAAGCAAACTAAGGAATGTTAATGGTTTTGAAGATTTCCTTTTAGCTTATTAAAACAAAAAACAATTCACTAAGCATATAACACTAATTTAACAATATTCTCATAATTAATTAATTGTAAGGTAATACCCAATTAATACAATAGGCTGTTATTTGTAATAAATCAATTTCCTCCTTCTTGAAAATAAAACGAAAAATAGAAATCGCTGTAATATCAGATGTTCATTTAGGAACATACGGTTGTCATGCAAAACATTTACTAACCTATTTAAATAGTATTGAACCTAAGAAACTTATTCTAAATGGCGACATTATTGATGTTTGGCAATTTAGCAAACGTTATTTTCCAAAATCGCATTTAAAAGTCATTAAGAAAATAATGGACATGGCGGCTGATGGTGTTGAAATTATATACATTACAGGAAATCATGATGAAATGCTTCGAAAATTCAGCAATACAACGATTGGCAATATTTCTATTGTTGATAAATTGATTTTAGATTTAGACGGAAAAAAAGGATGGTTTTTTCATGGTGATGTTTTTGATGTTTCTATACAAAATGCGAAATGGCTAGCAAAACTTGGCGGTTATGGCTACGATTTTTTAACCCTGATTAACCGCGCTTATAATTGGTATTTAGAAAAACGTGGTAAAGAACGTTATTCATTATCTAAAAAAGTAAAGAACGGCGTAAAAGGCGCGATAAAATATATAGACGATTACGAAAAAGTAATTGCCGACATAGCTATAGAAAATGGTTATGATTATGTGGTTTGCGGACATATACACCAACCTAAAATGGAGTATATTGAAAACAAGAACGGAAAAACCATGTATTTAAACTCTGGCGATTGGGTTGAAAACTTTACAGCCTTAGAATACCAATTTAAACGTTGGAAAATTTACAATTACAATAACGATAAACTAGCCCCTTTTGTACTTGATGAAGATTTTGAAGAGATGGAAGTTAAAGACTTAATTGCTGCTATTACTATTGTAAAACAGCCAGAGAAGAAACCTTAACAATTCTTTTATTTACACTAAATTTACTGCTTTAACCGTAGGTTTATGAAAGCAACAATAACGTCAATAGAATTAAACAGTCCTTTTAAGTTTTTCATTTTATCAGCTATTACTCTAAAAATTGTTAGACAGCTAAAATCTACCAATTGTAAAGAATTCAAGAGCAAAGGTTTTTGGACAAAACATTACACCATGACACTTTGGAATAACGAAAAAGAAATGAAAGAGTTTGCTACAAGCGGTGCACATTTAGAAGGCATGAAGGCTAGTAAAAAGATTTCAAAAGAAATTAGAACAGTTACAGTTGACACAACAGAATTACCCAACTGGAATGAGGCAAAAAAATTGCTTAGCAACGGAAAAGTTATAAGGTTTTAAATTAAAGCTTCTTTTAAAATAGTAATTGGGTGTAATGCTACTCTATTTGTTCCGTCCTTGATTTGATGTCTACAACTGGTACCGTTTGCAGAAATAACAGTCTCTTTTGATGCTTTTCTAACCGCAGGGAACAAAGTTTGCTCTCCAACACTCATACTCACAGCATAGTGTTCTTTTTCGTAACCAAAACTTCCTGCCATACCACAACAACCACTAGGAATAATAGTCACTTTATAATTTTTAGGTAAATTCAGTACTGCAAAACTTGAAAGTTGATTACTCATCGATTTCTGATGGCAATGTCCGTGAAACTTAATAGTTTTAGCTTCTAACGTAAATTGCTCTGGTTTTATGTGTCCTAGTTCAATTTCTTGCTGAATAAACTCTTCAATTAAAAACGTATTTTTAGCAATCGCTTTCGCGGAAGTTTTATCGTCTGCTAACTTTATATATTCATCTCTAAAAGTTAAAATTGCCGAAGGCTCTACACCTATTAAAGGTGTTTCTTCTGAAACTTTATCTATAAAAATTTCAACGTTTTTATTAGCAAATTCTTTAGCTTGTTCTAACAAACCTTTAGATAAAAAAGCGCGACCAGATTCGGCATGCTTAATCAACTTTACATCATAATTTAAAGCCGTTAAAAGCTGAATGGCATCAATACCAATTGAAGCATCTAAATGATTTAAAAACTCATCATTAAAAAAATAGATTGTCCTTATTTCGTTTTTTATATCTATTTTATTTTCAAATAATTGAAATTGTTTATTTAAACTTTTATTTGAAAGTAAAGGCAAACTTCTTTCTTTAGCAACAGACAACGATTTCTTTAAAATTGAAGACGTTATTTTGTTAGAAAACACAAAGTTTGTAAGCTTAGGAAACTGACTTCCAAAATCGTTTAATTTATTATTATAGGCGAACAATTTAGTACGTAACGATACGCCATTTTCTTTTTGATATTGATATAAAAACTCTGCTTTTAAACTTGCCACATCTACACTACTTGGGCACTCGCTTGCGCAGGCTTTACAACTTAAACATAAATCGAAAACCGTTTTTAATTCTTTATGGTTAAACTTATTTTCTTGATCTGAATTTGTTAAAAATTCACGCAATGCATTCGCTCTTGCTCGTGTAGTATCTTTTTCATTTCTGGTAGCTCGGTAACTCGGACACATAGTACCTCCAAACTCTGGTAGTTTTCTACAATCACCAGAACCATTACATTTTTCGGTTTCTCGTAAAATACCTTGAGAAACTGAAAAGTCGAGAAGTGTTTCTATTTCAGGTTCTACCCTATCTATTTCATAACGCAACGATTCATCCATTGGAAATGCATCAACAATCTTTCCTGGGTTAAATATATTGTCGACATCAAAAACAGCTTTTATACGCTTTACAATTTCATAATTAGCTTCCCCAATCATTAACGGAATAAATTCAGCACGCACAATACCATCACCATGCTCGCCACTCATAGAACCGTTATATTTCTTCACTAAATGCGCTACATCGGTAGTTATTTTTCTGAACAAAACAACATCTTCAGCCTTTTTCAAATTTAAAATAGGTCGTAAATGTAATTCACCAGCTCCTGCGTGTGCATAATAAATAGCATCTTGCTTATACGCTTTCATTAACTTAGAAAACTCTGAAATATAATTTGCCAAATCTGGTAAAGCCACAGCTGTATCTTCAATACAAGCAGCAGACTTTCTATCGCCAATCATATTTCCTAACAATCCTAAACCTGCACTTCTTAAATTATTAGCTTTATTAACATCATTTCCTATCAATTTAGGATACGCATAACTTAATCCCGAATCTTTAATAGCTTTTTCTAATGTATCAGCTAACTCCAGAACGGCCTCTTTGGTGTTTGCTCGCACTTCGCACATTAAAATAGCTTGCGGATCGCCTTCTATAAAACTCCTATTTTCTTCTTGTGTTTTATTATGTTTTGTACAATCTAAAATGGTTTTATCCATCATTTCACAATTGTACAAATCGTGTTTCATGGTTAATTCAACAGCATTCAAACAAGCTTCAATACTATCAAAATGTGCAGCTACCATAATAGATTCTTCTGGTGGCAATACATCTAATTTTAAAGTAATTTGCGTTGTAAATGCCAATGTACCTTCACTACCAGAAAGTAATTTACACATATTAAAACCTTCAGTAGTTTCAGTAAACACATCAGATTTTATCAATTCATCAATAGCATAACCTGTGTTTCTTCTATGAATTTCTGACTTTGGAAAGTTATCTATAATTTGATTTTGAACCATTTCTGAAGCTAATTCAGAATAAATAGTCTTATAAATTTGTCCTTCTAACGATGTTTCTTTTGTTTTTTGTTGAAATGCTTCCGAAGACAATTCACCAAACACAGCCTCACTCCCATCACTTAAAATGGTATGCATTTCTAAAACTTTATCTCTTGTAACTCCATATTGAATAGAGGTTGTGCCAGATGAGTTATTACCAACCATTCCTCCAATCATACATCTATTTGATGTAGACGTATTGGGTCCGAAAAACAATCCGTAAGGCTTTAAATAATTATTTAAAGCATCACGTACAACACCTGGTTGCACTGTTATTGTTTTAGCTTCTTCATTAAAGTCTAAAATATTTGTAAAATATTTAGAAACATCTACCACAATACCTTTTCCAACACATTGTCCTGCAAGCGATGTCCCTGCTGTTCTTGGAATTAACGAGGTATTATGAGTTTTAGCAAACTGGATAAGTTGCTTTATATCTTCTTTGTTTTTTGGATACGCCACAGCCAATGGTAACATTCTATAAACAGAAGCATCGGTAGCATATAAAGCTTTAATTAAGTCATCAAAAAATAATTCTCCAGATATTTTTTTTCTTAACTCCTGTAACTGTGTGTTTAATGGCATATTTTAACAAATAAGTTTATAAAACTAACAAGATGCTAAATATAAATACAATTTTGGCGTTATTTTTGCAAAATAGTTCAACGAACAAAAAAATGGTCTTTTTTAATTGAATGACCGTATATGTATTAAACTAAAATTTTAAAATTTATGAAAAAATTATTTTTATTATCGATTGCCGTATTCGGATTTGTATTTGCTTCGAATGCACAAGATATAGCAGATAACGCTATTGGATTACGATTAGGTGATAGTGATGGATTAGGAGCTGAAATCTCATATCAACGTGCTTTAGGAGATAATAATAGATTAGAATTAGATTTAGGTTGGAGAGATGGTAACAACTATGATGGTATTAAGTTAGCTGGATTATACCAATGGGTTATGCCTCTTGACGGAGCTTTTAACTGGTATGTTGGTGCTGGTGGAGGTATTGGATCTTTTAGCTTTGATAATCCTGGAGGAAAAGACATCTCTGACACCTTCGTTTTCGCTGCTGGAGATATTGGTATAGAGTATAGTTTTGATATCCCTTTATTATTATCGCTTGATTTTAGACCAGAAATAGGTTTTGGAGATGATCTATACAATAATAATGATTTAGATTTTGATATCGCTTTAGGAATTCGTTACCAATTCTAAAACAATAAAACATTACTTTAATAAACAAGAAAGCGCCTTTTTAGGCGTTTTTTTGTTTTAAACAAATTGAAGAATGAAATTAAAGAAACATTATTTCATTTCTACTTTACTATACTTCGCGTTAACAACAATCATTTTATTACTTTCTAAATTATTATTAGAAAATGAAGACACATTGTCGTTAGAAGACTTTTTAGGATGAGAAAATCGGGACCTGGTTCCTTTATATTGCAAATTATAATCAACCTTTGGAAGCATGATAATAGCATCACTATTTTGAATGATGATATTTAAATTAGTAAAAGTGTCCTCTATTTTTAAAATCTTCAAATCGCCAATACTTCCATCAATAATAGCATTACCAGACAAGTTACCTATGGTCACATTTGAAGAATTAGAATTCAAAACCATATTTTTAACATGATCTAAATCTGCTTGTTCTACATACTTTAAATTTAACTCCCCTAAATTCCAATTATTTACATGAATTGGAGAATATGAAGCATTAATGGAAGTAGAACCTCCATTAATGCTGTTTGCTGTAAATTTTGTGTGTGATAAATTTGCTTTTAAATTATCTATATTAGAAGCAAATTCTAGTTCACCATGGCGTACATTAACTTTTAATTTAGCGCCTTTAGGTATTTTAATTCTAATTGTTTTTTTTACTTTAGAATTACCAGATTCGCGGTTAACCATTTTCTCAACTAAGACACGACGTTTAGTTTCTAGCTTTTCTCTTTTTTTATCATGCTCTTTACGCACTACTTCAAAACGTTCTCTTTGTTTCTCTTCAAGTTCTCGTTGTTTTTCTGCTCGTTGAACCTGATTTTCAATTCTTTGAGCTCTTTTTTCCATTTGTTCAGCAAAACGCTCTCCCCAGGCTTCCATTTGCTTACCATATTTTTCTCCCCATTCTTTTCCAAATTTTTCTCCCCAAGCTTCCATTTTTTCAGCATAATCGTTACCAAAAGTAGATTCAAATTGCTGTGTATACTTTTCTAAATATTTCTCGCCATCTTTTTGATAAGCCTCGTAATCAAATTGAATATTATTAACACCCTCTGGTAATACTGGTAATGCTGGCATTTCTGGTACTTCAGGAAGGTCTGGCATTTCGGGCATCTCAGGTATATCTGCTATTACAAATTTTAATTCATCTAAAACAGCATGTACAGCATCATTATCATCATGACTAACACTGTAATTCCATACATGATTTGAGTTATTTGACTTAGTAGAAATTGATACATTATCTATAGAAGCATCAACATCAACATTCCAAGATTTTAAAGCTTTTTCTAACTCTTCTTTACTTAAACCTTCTCCTTCTATATAAGCTTGAATTTCAACAACTCCTTTATTCCAAGTATCAAAAATGATATTAGTGTAACTGGTATTTAAATCGATTGTTACATCTTTATTAACATTGACTGTTTGTGATACTTTAATTAACTTTTGTTGAGCAAAAACACTTGCTGCAACAAAAAAAGTTAAAATAAATAATTTGATTTTTATAATTGATTTGTTCATTTTTTGATTTTTTAACTCGTTTGTTTTACTTCTTCAAAATCTGTTTCAGAAGTATTAAATTCTTTTAATTGTGATTTTAAACGATATAGAAGATTTAAACGAAATTTTAAATTATCTATCAATGCATTAATAGTCAACTCCGTTGGTCCAGATTCGGTTAATTCGAGCGATAAACGTTTGTACTCTTCATCTAACTCATTTAACTGTTGTAAATAGCCGTCAAAAACATCTTTAGTTTCTGGTGTATATTTCATTTTAGACAATTCTAAATTGATGCTCGCTAAATAATAATCTTCCACTTTCTTCAATCCAGGAGACACATCTCCCAGTGTTTTTGTTTCAACTGTATTAGCTGATACAACTGCTGGAGGGTTTTCTATATGAGGCTGAAAATAATGATAAGCACCAAAACCTAGCCCTAAAAACAAAACAATGCTAGCTGCAATACGCATCCAGTTAAATGGTTTATTTTTAACTTCGTTTGGTAAAGCTTTATTTAACTTTTCAAGAAATCGGTCTTGATGATTTTCTGGCATAACTTCATGTGTTACTTTATCATCTTTAAATAAGTCTCTAATATCTTGTGCCATTTTTTTTAAGTGTTAAGAGTTCTTGTAATTTCGTTCTTCCTCTAGATAATTGCGTTCGCGATGCAACTGTAGAAATATTCAATATTTCTGAAATTTCTTGATGATCGTAGCCTTCAATTAAATAAAGCATCACCACATATTGATATTTTTCTGGTAATTTATCAATAGCCCTTTTTACATCATTTAATGTAATTTCATCATCTACTAACCATTTGTCATTATTATCATTATCGATTACTTTAAGGTGCACCTCTTCTAATTCAACAAGTTGTTTTTTAGTTTTTAAAAAATCGATACTTTTATTAATAACAATACGTTTTAACCAAGCTCCAAAGGTAACTTCTGCTTTATATTGATGTAATTTGGTAAAAGCTTTTATAAAGGCTTCTTGCACCACATCTTCAGCATCATGAGTATCTTTTAAAAACCGTTTAGCAACAACATACATACCGTCGCAGTACTGGTTGTATAACTGCACTTGTGCTTTTCGGTTGTTTTGTTTACATTTTTCAATAATGTCAACTTGAAACATACTCGGTTTTACTTTTGGTTATTAGTTAGTTCGTATTAAAGACGATTAAAAAAATGAAGTGTTGCAAAAAAATATTTTTTTTAATGACTTATAACAAAACTAAAGAAATGTTCGTTTCAATTTTATTAATTATTACATTTTAAAGTATCTTTATACCTTAAATTAAATCATTTACATGAACACCTTTTTAAAACGCCTTTTAATCATCTTATCTTTTATTGCGCTTGGTTTATTTTTATACTCCACTTTTGTTGAAAATATTTTCGAAAAAAGATTAAGTCCTAAGGATACCGTGAAATTTGAATTAAATGATTTAAAACTTAAAGTATTTTATAATAGACCTTATAAAAAAGGACGAAAAATATTTGGAGCCTTAGTACCTTTTGATAAAGTATGGCGTACTGGTGCTAATGAAGCAACCACTTTTGAAACCAATAAACCTTTAGAAATTGCAGGCTTACAATTGGCTCCTGGAAAATACACGCTATGGACGGTGCCTAAAGACTCTGTTTGGACTGTTATATTTAATTCTAAACAATATTCTTGGGGTGTAGATTCTGAAATGAAACCTATGTGGGATCCTAATTATGATGTTTTAAACGCCGATATACCTGTTGAAAAATTAAACCACGATGTTGAACAATTTACAATTGCATTTGACAATTCTACAGACAAATTGTTTTTAACTATGGCGTGGGATGATATTAAAGTATCTGTTCCTTTAAAGTAATTCACTAATTTACAATAATGAAACTAACTCTTTTTCCTAAACGTTTTTCACTACTAAAAACATTCATTTCAATTTTTATAACACTATCTTTTTTAGTAAGATTAGTTTTTTTAATATGGAATTTCTCTGAGATTGATACTTCAGTTTTTAAATTAATAAGTGCTTTTGCTATTGGTTTTTTATTCGATATCGGAACCGTTTCGTTTTTCGCTATACCATATATTATTTATTTATTACTCATCCCTAGCAAAATATATGGAACTTTATTTGATAGGATAATAACGTATTTTGGATTTTCCATAGGTCTAATTATATTTTTATTTTCCTTTTTTGCAGAAATAACTTTTTGGGAAGAATTTAAACGCAGATTCAACTTCATAGCTGTAGATTACTTACTTTACACTTATGAGGTAGTAAATAACATTAACGAATCTTATCCTTTGCCCTTACTCATTGGACTGATATTATTAATCCTTTTTGGAATCATTATAGCAATCAAAAAGAAAGGTGTTTTTAAAGAAACATTTACTAGTACCACTCCTTTTAAAACAAAATTAGCTCCTTCTATTCTTTTAATAATTATAGCTTCCATTTTTGCTTTATTTATTAATAATAAAGATGCTGAACTATTTAAAAATAGATACAATAATGAAATTTCTAAAACAGGTATTTATTCTTTTTTTGCCGCGTTTAGAAGTAGTGAATTCCCGTTTACAGAATTTTACAAAACTATTGATAATGACAAAGCTTTTAGAGTAGTAAAAAATAAAATTAAAACTACTAGTGATTCATACATAAATGAAACAAAGCATGAAATTATTAGAAATATAAAGAATTCTGATAGTATTAATGAAATTCAAAAACCAAACGTTATTTTTATCTGTGTTGAAAGTTTAAGTGGCGCATTTCTTAAAACCTTTGGTAGCAAACAAAACATTACACCTGTTTTAGACTCTTTAGCTAATAATAGTATATTTTTTACTAATCTTTTTGCTACTGGCACAAGAACAGTTCGTGGTATGGAAGCTATAACACTTTCTATTCCTCCAACTCCAGGAAGAAGTATTTTAAAAAGAGATAATAGTCAAAATCTTTTTACAATTGGAGAAGTTTTTAAAGAGCAAGGATATGAGCGCAACTTTTTTTATGGAGGTGACGGTTATTTTGATAACATGAACTCTTTTTTCGGCACTAGTGGATTCAATATTATTGATAGAGGACGTGGTTTTTTATTAGACTCTAATATAAAAACAAAACGCACAAATATTGAAGATAACGAAGTAACATTTGAAAATGCTTGGGGAGTTTGTGATACCGATATTTATAATAAAGTTATAAGTGAAGCAGATAAAGCATCAATTGAAGGTAAACCCTTTTTCGATTTTGTAATGACTACGTCCAATCATAGACCTTATACATACCCTGAAAACAAAATAGATGTACCGTCTGGAGCTGGAAGGCATGGTTCTGTTAAATATACAGATTATGCTATTGGTGAATTTATAAAAAAAGTAAAAAACAAACCTTGGTACAAAAACACTATTTTCATAATAATGTCAGACCATTGTGCTAGTAGTGCAGGAAGTTGGGCTTTAGATGTTCAAAATTATCATGTCCCTGCTTTCATCTTTAATGTTCCTAATACAAAACATGAAAAAATAGACAAATTATGCTCTCAAATAGATTTATTTCCTACACTATTCTCCATGTTGAATTGGAATTATTCTAGCAATTTTTTCGGAAAAAATATTTTAGAAGAAAAAAATGAAGGAAGAACTTTTATTGGAAATTACAGAAAAGTTGGTTTATTAAAAGATAACAAATTGATGGTTCTGGGAGATCAGCAAAAAACTGATTTATACACTTGGGACAAAACAGATAATAGTTTAAAAGAAATTCCTTTAGAAACAGATTTTTTAGAAGAAACCATATCATATTATCAAGTAGCAGATTATCTATACCGAAATAATGGCCTTAAACTAAAACAATAATTATTTGAAGAACATCCATTTTATTGTTAATCCCATTGCTGGTTCAGGTAATAAGAAAATAAATAAAACTTTACTCCAAAAACAATTTAACGCCAAGGATTATACATTAGTTATAAAACAATCTAAATTCAAAAAACACGCCACAACACTCACAAAAGAGTCTATTAATGAAGGCGCTAATATTGTTGTAGCTTGCGGAGGTGATGGCACCATAAACGAAGTAGCTACGTGCCTTGTAAACACAAATATAATTTTAGGCATTATTCCTATTGGCTCAGGTAACGGCTTAGCGTCTAACCTAAATATTCCTAAATGCATAAATAAAGCAATAGCGTTAATTAAAACTGAAACCATAAAAAGAGTAGATACAGGTTTTCTTAATAACTCTTATTTTTTTAGCAATTGTGGTATAGGATTCGATGCCCAAGTTATAAAACATTATGAAACCTATAAAACTAGAAATCTCTCTACTTATATAAAAGCATTCTTTAAATCATTAAAAAATGCCAACAGTTTTCATGAAATTAATATTGAAATAAACAATAAGCATTTTAATATAAAGCCATTTATGGTTTTTATCTCAAACTCAAACGAATTAGGGTATAATATTAGTTTAACACCTAAGGCGTCTTTACAAGATGGATTATTAGATGTTTTAATAATACCAAAAACAAATCTTTTTAAAATTTTATTACTTAGTTTTTTAATGCTCTTAAAAAAACAAAACTTACTTAAAGACGTTCAATATCTTCAAACTAAACAAATTAAAATATCGCAAAAAAACAATATAAAATTTCAAACACAAATAGACGGAGAATCTTATAGCATTAACAACAACACTATTAATATATCTATTTTAAATAAAGCGCTACAAGTTATTGCTTAACAAATCTGTTTAATAAATAAGTCCCCAATTTATAAAATAGAAATCCAGAAATAGCTCCAAACGTTAAGCCACAAAAAACATCTAACGGGTAATGTACTCCAAGATAAATTCTACTATAGGCAACAATACCACTCCAAAACAATAAAATAAATATTAAGTTTTTATAATACGGCTTTAACATCAAGCCTGCAAATACTGCTACTGCCATAGAGTTAGACGAATGCCCAGAAAAGAAACCATACTTTCCACATCGGATAGCTATAAAACGCATCTGATCTATTATATCTGCATTACCACAAGGTCTTGGGCGTTGAAAACCACGCTTAAAAACATTTGTAATCTGGTCTGTAAAAGTTATCATTAATGCCACTGTAATAACAAAAACTAATAATGATTTCAAACCATATTTTTTATAGAGAAGATAAAATAATGGTAATCCACATAATGTTCCAAATATCCATTTATTAGTTATCATTAACCATAAACCATCCCAAGTTTCAGATCCTAAATTATTTAAAAATAAAAAAAGTTCGGTATCGTATTTTAAAAGTTGTTCTATCATTTATTAATCTATTTTTAGGTACTCTCCTATTAACCTATTGATAATCCCTAACGCAATTTATTCATCGTATTTAGTGATTTCATTATCATAAAAATCGGTTGCCAATTTTATAGCATTTTCAGTTTCTTTTTCAAGTTCTTCTTGATCTTCATCATTAAAATCTTCAAACCATTCTACTTCATCGTCTTCAAGATTAATAATAAATCTAGGAAATTCGGTGTGAATAACAAAAATAGCATTTGGGTATTCGGTGTTATCGCCTAATATAAATTTTGGGAGTGTCATTTTTATTTTTTAATTGTTTGACAAAATTAACTTTTTAGTTAAATAATTAAATCGAATATACAATAAAATAGCGGCAGTTGTTAAACCAGAAAGCAAACCTAACCAAATACCAAAGCTACCATAAGCATCTTCTTTTCCTAAAAACCAACTTATAGGAAAACCAATAAGCCAATAAGAAACAAAAGTAATTACGGTTGGTATTTTAACATCTTGCAAACCACGTAAAGCACCTAAAACCAATACTTGTATACTATCACTTATTTGAAAAATAGCTGCTGCAATTAATAGTTTAGAAGCTATACTTACTACTTCTGTATTATCTATTAAATTTTCAGCATCATCAAAATCTACATACACTTTTGGTAGATACTCATGAAATGCAAAAAATAAAATTGCAAAACAAGTAGCTAACATGATCCCCAAAAGAAAAATAGAAAATGCAATACGCCTTAGCTCAACATAGTTTTTCAATCCTTTTTGGTTTCCTACTCTAACCATAGATGCAACACTTAGCCCCATAGCCACCATAAAAGTCATAGACGACAAGTTTAAAGCAATTTGATTTGCTGCTTGTGGGTTTTTACCAAGCAAACCACTTAACCAGATAGCAGCTGTAAAAATGGCCACTTCAAAAAACATTTGCATCGCACTAGGCGCTCCTAAATTAAGGAGTTTTTTAAGCTGCAATTTATCTAAAACAAAAAACTTAATATTGGTAACATAGGCTTTCGATTTTTCTTTACGTTTTAACAAAAACCATAAGTGCCAAACCATTATTATTCTTGATGCTAAGGTTCCATAAGCTGCTCCTACAATACCAAGTTCTGGGAATCCAAATTTTCCAAAAATCAAGACATAATTTAAGACTATATTTATAATATTCCCTAAAATTGTAGCATACATAGGATAGCGAGTCATAGACAAACCATCACTAAACTGTTTAAAACCTTGAAAAATGATTAAAGGAATTAACGAAAATGCTACCAAATCTAAATACGGAATTGCTAATTCTACAACCTCTAAAGGCTGTTTCATTAAGTA
This sequence comes from Thalassobellus citreus, assembly GCF_044385915.1. Taxonomy (NCBI): domain Bacteria; kingdom Pseudomonadati; phylum Bacteroidota; class Flavobacteriia; order Flavobacteriales; family Flavobacteriaceae; genus Thalassobellus; species Thalassobellus citreus. The sequence goes on from NZ_JBISCC010000121.1 coordinate 152,144, forward strand.
CATAATAGGTTTTGCAAAAAACACTAATAAAAACAATAACACACCTAAAACAGCACATAAAAACACCCCATGTTTAAAAAACGATTTACCCTTTACAAAATCCTGAGCTCCATCTGCTTCTGCTATTAAAGGTGTTATAGCTGTTGAAAAACCAATTCCTAAAGACATGGCTATAAACATAAAACTGTTACCCAATGATACTGCTGCTAGTTCGGCTGTTCCTAATTGACCAACCATTATATTATCAATAAAACTAACAAAAGTATGCCCAAGCATACCTAACATGACAGGTGCTGCTAGTTGCCAATTGTATTTAAATTCTTTTGTATAATCAGTTAATTGCATTTGGCAAAAGTAACTTTAAAACTTTACTTTTTTATAATTTATAAATAAGCTTTTTACTCCTATTTAATCTTTTAATTGTTAATAACTTAGAATAACTTGCTGCAACAAAAACAACAGTTTTTTCTTATATTTGTTCAGCTAAAAAAAAACAGCCTTAAAAAAGGTATTTACCACATATAGAAACATTTAACTTTTCATTTATTAAGGGATTTTAAATATTAAAGTTTATCGTTTCGATATTAAAAAGGAGGAAATTAATTTCCTCCTTTTCTATTTTTATTATTTAATTTAATGAACGATTTTACAAAAAAGGAATGTTAACTTTTGCTTCTTCAAATTCTTTAATTATTTCATCAACAATTTGAGCAACAGGTTTTATATCATGTATTAAACCTGAAATTTGACCTATTTCTAACTCTCCTTCATCTAAATCGCCTTCAAACATACCTTTTTTAGCACGTGCTCTCCCTAAAAATTCTTTAAGTTGTTCTGGTGTTGCACCTGTTTTATATAATTGCTGAACATCATTATAAAACTTATTCTTAATTAAACGTACAGGCGCTAACTCTTTCAAAGTTAACTGGGTATCTCCTTCTTTTGCATCTATAACAACTTGCTTAAAAGCTTGATGCGCAGAGCTTTCTTCACTCGCAACAAATCTACTCCCTACTTGTACGCCATCGGCACCCAAAACCATACAAGCTAACATAGCTCTTCCTGTTGCAATACCTCCTGCAGCTATTAAAGGAATTGTAATTTGCTCGCTCACCATTGGAATAAGTGTCAGCGTTGTGGTTTCATCACGTCCGTTATGCCCACCAGCTTCAAAACCTTCAGCTACTATAGCGTCTACACTAGCTTCTTGTGCTTTTAATGCAAATTTCACACTACTTACCACATGAACAACAGTAACACCACGTTCTTGTAACCAAGAGGTCCAAGTTTTAGGGTTACCAGCTGATGTAAAAACAACTTTAACACCTTCTTCTATAATAATGTTCATGATTTCTTGAACATTAGGATACAACATGGGCACATTTACACCAAAAGGTTTATTGGTAGCTTTTTTACATTTTTGAATATGCTCTCTCAATACTTCAGGATACATAGAACCCGCCCCTATTAATCCTAATATTCCAGAATTACTTGCTGCCGAAGCTAGGCGCCATCCACTATTCCAAACCATACCTGCCTGAATTATAGGATACTTAATCTTGAATAACTCTGTTATTTTATTAGTCATTTAATTTTTAATAAGCTTTGTGGTTTTTGAGAAATTTTTGGATTCTATTTTTGATATATACAATCCTTTAGTTAATGATGTTAAATCTATTTGATTAGAAACAGTTGTAAGAACCACTTTCTTTACTTCCTTTCCTAAAGCATCATAAATAGTCACCGATAACACTTCTTCACTATCAGGAAATTTAAAATAAACCTTTCCTTTAGTTGGATTTGGATATACTTTTAAAACTAGGTCCCCTCTAACTTCGTCAATAACTAAAGTACTATTAAGTGCTAATTGTAAATCTGGTATTCCATAACCTAAGAAGTAATCTGGATTATTATATTGAGATGCAGATTCTCTGACTAATTGCATGACTTCTTCATTTGTCTTATTTGGCAAAGCCTGCCACAAACAGGTAATACCTCCTGCAATTATAGGCGAACTAAACGATGTCCCGTTAAGTGTCCCTATTACATCATTTGAACTAATTACATAGCTAGCTTGCCCTTGTGCAACTACATCTGGTTTTTGAGTCGGTTGTATAGCACTACCTACCGAACTAAAAGAAGCATAACCTCCAGAAGAATTTACAGCTCCAATGGACAACACATTTGGAGAATCGGCAGGAGCATTAATACCTGAACTTCCTTCATTTCCAGCAGACACAACTAATAACATGCCTTTTTCGAAGGCAATATTAGCTCCTTTTGTTATATAGGTTGTATTTCCATCATAATCTGAAACATTATAATTGTAATTAGCATTATCGTAAAAACCACCATACCCTAAAGATGTATTAATAACATCAACTCCTAAACTATCTGATCGTTCTAGGGCTTCTACCCAATAACTTTCTTCTACTGGGTTTTCATTTGGAGCATCCTCAGTTATAAACAAGTAATAGGAAGCATCTGGTGCAGTACCTACATATTGGTTTTCTATATACCCCGCCATAGTACTCAACACCAAAGTACCGTGATTATCTTTAGTACTTGCGTATACATCAACCTCTCTATTTACAAAATCATAATTTCCTAAAATATGTCCTGCATCCCGTAATCTCGTAAATGAAGTCATGGTATTTACATTAGGGAACCCTGCATCTAAAACAGCAACCGTCATCCCAGTGCCAGTGTAATCTAAAAGATGCAATTGGTCACCATTAAACATCTTAATTTGATTAGCAACATCAGCATTTCCATAATTAAAAACCGTAAAGGTTTCTTGAAATTTCGATTCTTTTTTAAGTTTAACCTGTTTTGAAGTATTTAAATTTTTATCTGCAAAATCTATAGAACTAACAAAATTTAAACTTGTAAGCGCATTTATATCTGACTCTGATCCTCTTACATGAACAGCATTAAACCACTTTGATTTTGCTAATACAGTAATACCTGTAGCATTTTTAAGTTGCGTAATATACGATTCGTTTACAGGTACATCACGAGCATCAATAACAACACCATGTACCACCTTTCTATCAATAGCCTTTTGTGTAAGAATAGAAATAGGATTTGCAATAGAAGTAGCAACATCCTGTTTATCTGTTAAATAAACCCATGCATCTTGTTGAGCAAAAAGATTTAATTGGTAACAAATAAAAAATAAAAACAGTAGGATTCTTTTCATCTTTTAAGATTTAAGTTATTGCAAGTTATGAAATTACTCCCGAACCTACTAACTCATCATCTAAATACCAAGCTGCAAATTGCCCTTCTGTTATAGCAGATTGTACATTTTCAAATTCAATATACAAACCACTTTCAACTTTGTGTAACGTTGCTTTTTCTAAAGCTTGTCTATAACGAATTCTTGACATAACCAGCATAGTTTCATTATCCTCTAATGCTAAATCTGGACGCACCCAATGCAATTCTTCATTAGTTATAAACAAGGCTTTTTTATATAAACCTGGGTGATTTTTTCCTTGACCTGTATAAATAACATTTTCTTTTACATCGGTATCAATAACAAATAATGGTTCAATCGTACCACCAACAGCCAGCCCTTTTCGTTGTCCTTTTGTAAAATAATGCGCCCCTTGATGCTTACCAACTACTTTTCCTAAATCTACTTTGTAATCAATTTTACGTGATAAGTATTTTAATTTTTCTTCTTCTGAATCAAATTGAGGTTCATCTTGATTATAAAAATCTATATCACTAGGTATTTCAACAATAACACCTTCTTTAGGTTTTAATTGCTGCTGAAGGAAATCGGGTAATTTCACCTTACCAATAAAACAAAGTCCTTGAGAATCTTTCTTTTCTGCGGTAACTAAATCTAGCTCCATAGCTATTTCTCTAACTTCTGGTTTTGTTAATTCACCAATAGGAAATAACGACTTAGCTAATTGTTCTTGTGACAACTGACATAAAAAATAAGATTGATCCTTATTATCATCAACACCTGCTAATAATTGATATGTTTCATTTCCGTCCTTTTGAATCGTTCCCTTTCTGCAATAATGTCCTGTCGCAACATAATCTGCTCCAAGCTCTAAGGCAATTTTCATAAAGACATCAAATTTTATCTCTCTATTACAAAGCACATCTGGGTTAGGTGTTCTCCCTTTTTCATACTCATTAAACATATAATCTACTATACGCTCCTTATATTGCTCACTTAAATCTACTGTTTGAAAAGGGATTCCTAATTTTTCAGCCACCAGCATAGCATCGTTACTATCATCTAACCATGGACATTCGTTTGAAATAGTTACAGAATCATCATGCCAGTTTTTCATAAACAAACCTATAACCTCATAACCTTGTTTTTGTAACAAATATGCTGCAACACTAGAATCTACACCTCCTGAAAGTCCAATTATAACTCGTTTCATTGTAAAAAATTAGGTTGCAAAGATACATATAATTGATTTGTTTATTCATGAAAAAACATCTCTTTAAAAACGTCCTAAATTTATTTTGTTTATTTTTTTAAAAAAAAAGTTAAACAATATTTATTTTTTTGTTTAATTATTTTATATTTTTGTTAGACACAATTAAAACTAAATAAAAAATGCTATGAAAAAGTTAAAAATTTTATCTGTCCTTTTACTTGTCTCAATCATGTTCACATCATGTAGTGATGATGACGATATTATGGAATTTGTACCAACTAACAACATTGTAGAATTAGCAAAAGCAACTCCACAATTATCAAAACTAGAAGCAGCCCTAACAAAATATCCTGATTTAGTAACTTTATTAAGTGGTGATGGTAACTTTACAGTTTTTGCTCCAAATAACGATGCTTTTGATGATTTACTAACAGCTCTTGGTCAAACCGACATTAATGATATTCCAGAAGATGTACTTAAAAACGTTTTACAATATCATGTTTTAGCATCTGCAGCTCTTGAAGCAAGTGCTGTAACAAGTGGCACAATAACAATGGCTAACGGAGAAAATGCTGATGTGGTTGCAGACAGTAATGGTGTTTCTATAGCTAATGCTCAAGTAATTTTGGTTGATGCCATAGGCACAAATGGTGTAGTACATATAATTGATAGTGTTATGGTTCCACCATCTATTCTGCCTATTGTTGGTACTATAGTAGCTCCTGCTTATTTTAATAAAGATTTTACAACTTTAATAGCTGCTGTACAAGCTGCTGACCCTAGTATATTAGAACTTTTATTAAGTAACGGGCCGAATGATAATGGTTTAACTTTATTTGCTCCAACTAACGATGCTTTTACTGCTGCTGGTATCACCGATTTGTCAGCGGTAGCAGATATTGTAGATGCTGTATTATCTTACCACGTAGTTGATGGAACAGTTATGCAAGATATGCTACCTGTCTCAGGTATTGCTGCTGCTGAAGTTCAAACTTTAGGTGGAAATATTTATATAACTAATGCTGGAGGTGCAGTTTCAATAAACGGAACAACAACTGTAGTAGCAACAAACATACCTGGATCAAACGGGGTTGTACATGTAATTGATAGAACATTAGTACCACCAACTCAAACTATAAATGAAATTGTTGCTGGATTTGCTTCTGGTACACCTGGAGAATTTACATTATTAGCTGCGGCTTTAGGAAGAGCAGGTTTAGCTGATTTCTTTTCTGGAGATGGTCCATACACAGTATTCGCACCAACAGATGCCGCTTTTATAGCTGCAGGTTTAACTGAAGCTGTTATAAACGATACTGACCCAACAGCAGTAGCTGGCATATTAACGCACCATGTTGTTGAGCCAAATGCATATATATTTTCAACAGATTTAACAGATGATTTACAAGCTCCCATGCTAAATGGACAAAATATAGTAATAGATTTAGATACTTTAACAATTCAAGATGCCGCTGGAACAAATCCATCAGCAGGATTAGTTGCTAGCTTATTAAATGTATTAACAACAAATGGAGTAGTACATGTAATTGATAAAGTATTATTACCTGTTAATTAATAAACTTAGTTTGTTTGGTTTTTAATAATTGTAAACAATTATTATCCCCTTTAAAAATTGTTTATGAGAAAGAAGGCTCCTTAAATTATTAAGGAGTTTTCTTTTTATATTTAGGTTTATAGGTAAAATCTTTTTCTTCTTTTAAAACACCATTTTCATAATATTTCCAAACGCCATCTTTTTTACCTCTTTTATAATTGCCTTCTACTAATAAACCTCCATCAGGACTATAATATTTAGATATACCGTGTAACTCACCATTAACATAAACAAAGGATTTTAAAACCTTGTTTTCTTCAGAATACAAAAATGATTCGCCTTCTAACTTTCCTGATTTATAAAACTGTTTTTCTGCTATTTGTCCGTTTTTATAATACACCAAACGCTCGCCATCAAGTTTGCCAAAATTATCATAATGCTCTAATATTAATAAGGTATCTGATTTTTTTTGATAATATTTCCAAGTACCAATATATATTTTACCATCCATTTGTCCTTCACTAATAAGCTTTCCTTTAGATGTATAAAACTTTGCATCAGCTATGGTATTACTTTCATTAAATTGTCTGGTAGCAGCCAAAACAGCTTTACCGTTTATGTTCTTGTAAAACTTAAATAACCCCACTTCTTTTCCATGTATAAAGACGCCTTCATATCTTAATACTTTCGTATTATCAAATGTTTTTTTCCAAATACCATCACGCTTTCCTTCAGCATCAAATTGATTAATACTTTGAGCAGTAATTATAGTAGTGAATAATAACAGAAAACTAAAAGCTATAAACTTCATAATATTAAAATAGAATTGATATAAGATAATAAAATATAAACGAAAATATTATTTTCAAATTGTATATAACAAAAAAGCTGCCATTATACTTAATGACAGCTTTTTTTATATGTATTCGTAATTATTTACGTTTATTCTGTGCTTGCTTTTGTTGTTCTGCCTGCTCCATCATTTCAGCCATTTTCTTTTGAAACTTATTCTGCTTTTTAGGCTGTTTCTTTTTCTCTTGAATTTGAGCATGAATTTTATCTTCATCAAGAATATAATTCTTAATAACTAAAATAATTCCGATACTAATTAAGTTTGAAATAAAGTAATACAAACTTAATCCTGATGCGTAGTTATTAAAGAAAAACAACATCATTATTGGAGAGAAATACATCATATACTTCATCATTTTAGCCATATCTGGCATCCCTTCTTGTTGTGGTTGTGCTTGCATATTTTGTCCTGTTGTTAAACGCATATAGAAGAAAATTGCAATAGACGCTAATAACGGGAACAAACTTACGTGGTCTCCGTAAAAAGGAATTTTAAATGGTAAATTTAATATCGTATCATATGATGATAAATCGTCTGCCCATAAGAAGCTTTTTTGTCTTAAATCAAACGCCGATGGGAAGAATTGGAATAACGCATAAAACACTGGTAGCTGTATTAAAGCTGGTAAACATCCTGCCATTGGACTTGCTCCTGCCTTAGTTTGTAACGCCATTGTTTCTTGTTGCGCTTTCATTTTATTGTTTTTATGCTTTTCGCGAATAGCATCTAATTCTGGTTTTAGAATTTTAAGTTTTGCTTGCGATAAAAACTGTTTATACTGAACGAAAGACATTAACAGTTTTATAGAAATTGTCATAACTATAATGGCAATTCCGTAAGGTAAAAAGCCTCCTAAAAATGCGAAAAACGGCATAAATAGATAGCGGTTAATAAGACCAAAAATACCCCAACCAAATGGTACAATCTCATCTAAATTTCTATTATAAGCATGTAATGTTTTATATTCATTTGGCCCATGATACAAATCCATTGATTGATTAATTTCTCCACCTTGTAATTGCAAAGGTATTGTAGCTTCAAAATTCTTAGTATAAAGCGTATCAACATCTTCATCTTTTACTAAATTCTCAGCTTTTATATTTGCTTTTTTAAATGGCGAATCAGTTAATAATACAGATGAAAAGAAATGTTGTTTAAACCCTATCCAAGATACATCTTCTAGTTCTTCATCTGCATCTCTTGCGCCTGTATAATCAGCTTTTCCATTTTCATGATCGTAATGTATATCTGTATATCTATTTTCATAAGAAATACTTTTTGCATGACGATATCCTTTAAGGTTCCAATCTAAATTAATAGCTTGAGATTGATTTATAACATCTCCTAACCCTTGAGAACGCACGGTGAATCCCATCATATAATCACCTTCTTTTAACTCATAACGGTATTCTAAGAACTTTGTTTCTGAAGCTTTTAACTTCATAGAAATCACAGTAATATCACCGTTTTTAGTAACAGATGATATAAATGGTAAATCTTTAGTGTTTAAAATTCGGCTATCCGAAGTTCCAAAATTAATATTGAAAGACGCATTATTATCTTTTATTAAATAAATTGGCACTGAATCGTAATTTACAAACTGTTTTAATTTTACTTCAGAAAGGTAACCACCTTTATTACTGAATTTTAAAGCCAATAAATCACTTTCAACTACCGTTTCTTCAATAGTTGAGTTAATTGCTGAATAAGCAAAAGCACCTAATTTATTTTGTAATTTAATTTGTTGAAGAGAATCGACTTGAGAACCAACTACAAAATCATTGGCAGTTACAACTTTTGTTTGCTCTTGAGCTTTACTTTTTTGTTCTGCCTCAACCTGTTCTTGTTTTGCTTTTTCTTGCGCCTCAAGTTCTTCTGGTGTAGGCTGATTTTGCCAAAGCATATAAGCTAAAATTCCGAAAATAAGTACAAAACCTATTATCGAATTAATGTCTAATTTCTTTTCTTCCATGTATTTTCAAATTTTAGACCTGTTAAGTTTTGTAACCTAACAGGTCTTTTTAAATATATAATATTATGCTTATGTCAAAAATGTGTCCAATGTTTCGTTTTGTGACATTCTGGCATTTGCTTATTTCTTTTTACTATCTAATGCCGCTTTAACAAAGGCTACAAATAAAGGATGTGGATTTGCCACGGTACTCTTATATTCTGGATGATATTGAACACCAACAAACCAAGGATGCTCAGGAATTTCTACAATCTCTACCAAGCCTGTCTCTGGGTTTAAACCAGTAGCCAACAAACCTGCAGCTTCCATTTGCTCTTTATATTTGCTATTAAATTCATAACGGTGTCTATGGCGTTCTTTTATGCTTTCGGCTTCATATATATCGCGTACTTTACTTCCAGCTTTTAAATCGCAATCCCAAGCTCCTAAACGCATGGTACCGCCTTTGTCTGTAATTGTTTTTTGGTCTTCCATTAAACCAATTACAGGATTGTTTGTGTCTTCATCCATTTCGGTAGAATTTGCATCATTAATGTTTAATACATTTCTAGCAAACTCTATAACTGCCATTTGCATACCTAAACAAATTCCTAAAAATGGAATATTGTTTTCACGCACAAACTTAATAGCTGTAATTTTTCCTTCTATACCACGTTCTCCAAAACCAGGAGCTACTAAAACACCATCTAAATGTCCTAGTTTAAGTTTTATATTATCATCATTTAAATACTCAGAATGTATAGATTCTATATTAACTTTAACTTCATTTTCTGCTCCCGCATGAATAAAAGCTTCTAAAATAGATTTATAAGAATCTTGTAATTCTACATATTTACCAATTAACCCAATAGTAACATCGGTTTTTGGATTTTTATAACGGTGTACAAACTTATTCCATATAGAAATATCTGGCACCGAACTATTTAAACCTAATTGTTTAAGAACCACTTTATCTAAGCCTTCTTCTAACATTAAATTAGGTACATCGTAAATAGTTGATGCATCAATAGATTGTATAACGGCTTCTTCCTTAACATTACAGAATAAAGCTAGTTTTCGACGTAAATCTTTTGGTAAATTATGCTCTGTTCTACAAACTAAAATATCGGCTTGCACCCCACTTTCCATAAGTGTTTTAACACTATGTTGCGTTGGCTTGGTTTTTAATTCGCCTGCAGCAGATAAATAAGGCACTAAAGTTAAGTGAATAACAATACCGTTATTTTCTCCTAAATCCCAACGCAATTGACGCACAGCTTCAATGTATGGTAAAGACTCAATATCACCAACAGTACCTCCTATTTCGGTAATAACAATATCATAATCGCCAGATTTCCCTAAAATTTGGATACGTTCTTTAATTTCGTCTGTAATATGAGGAACCACCTGCACTGTTTTACCTAAAAACTCTCCGCGACGTTCTTTTTGAATAACACTTTGATAAATACGACCAGTAGTTACATTGTTTGCTTGACTGGTAGGTACGTTTAAAAAACGTTCGTAGTGCCCTAAATCTAAATCGGTTTCTGCACCATCTTCCGTTACATAACACTCACCGTGTTCGTAAGGGTTTAACGTTCCTGGATCTACATTTATGTATGGATCTAATTTTTGAATAGTGACTCTATAGCCTTGAGCCTGTAATAGCTTAGCAAGTGATGCTGCTATAATACCTTTTCCTAATGAAGATGTAACTCCTCCGGTTACAAATATATATTTTGCTGTATGTGTCATGTTGCGCTTATAAACGCAGGCAAATTTACAAAATTAAAACAGTTATTCTCGAATAAGTTTTTAGTTATTTATTGTTAATTTTCAACAATGAATAACTAAGGAATATTAGTACTTTTCTACCTTCTTTTTTAATTTAATTGACTACTTTAGTTATGCTTTTATTATGAGGTTTATTAATCCATTTATACTTCACTATTGTGCATCACACCAATAAGATAAGCAATTAACAATTTTTATAAAGAAAACAAATATTATTATGCCAACACCTATTTCAGAATGCCTGTACTGTCAAAACAATGATACATTACATAGTTTAATGATTAAAATATGCGATTTAAAAGTGTCTCAACTCTTTTTATTTAAAGAACAATCTTATTTTGGTCGCTGCAATGTAGTTTATAAAGACCATGGCGTTGAATTTCATGAATTAAGTAATGAAGAACGCAATGCCTTTATGGAAGATGTAGCAACTGTAGGAAAAGCAATTACCGAAGCTTTTAACCCAACAAAGGTAAACTACGGTGCTTATTCTGATACACTTTCTCATTTACATATGCACATTGTACCAAAACACAAAGATGGTTATAAATTTGGAGGTGTTTTTGAAATGAATCCACAAAAAACAACACTTTCTGATTCTGAATATGCAGAAGTTATTGAAAAGATAAAATCTAAGTTATAATTATATAGTGTAACTTGACATGAAACGGTTTCATGTCAAGTTACTATAATTCATTTACTAATTTCTGAAAAATTTATTTAGGATATTGTTTTTTAATATTCCTAATTAAATCTTCTAAGCCATTCAACTTAAGCTCATACACTTGCTTAAGCATATCTCCTAATTTTCCTTTAGGAAAGCCTTTTTGATTGTACCAAACCACATAATACTCTGGTAAATCTATTAAGTACCTATCTTTATATTTTCCAAAGGGCATTTTAGTATGCGCCAAGGTTATAAGAAATTGTTTGTCTGGAATCACAATTATTGTTTTACCTCAACAATAGTTAAATCGTCATATTTAACTAAATACACGGTATCATTATAATACCCACCAAACATTTTCTTTTTGTAAGCAAATTTATTTTCAACGTATTCTGTAAGAGGTGCGTTGTTTACTGATGCATATAAGTCATCTGAAGACACCAAACGCAATACAACATCCATAGTTAAATCGAAACCTTTTACAGCCCACTTGTTAGGCGTAATATTATATAAACAACTGTAGTTATTTACAAAAAAATTATTCTCAGTTTCATTATAAGCCTTTGTTGTACTTGCAAAATGAAACTGTAATTTTGATAAATTTTCATTTGAAACTTCATCATCTTCAAACGCTCTATTTTTGTTAGTAGTAACTAATACAATATCAATAGCAGGTTGATTTTCTTCTGTATTTTCTTTTTGAATTAAAGACGCTAAGACACTAGTAACATTAGACACAAAACCAGCATTTTTTGTTTCTAAAAACACAATATTCTCTCCGGGTTTTAGTGCATTTTTTATAGCATCAACAGAAACATAATACTTGTCTTTTCCTGTTTCTTTATCTTTTTTAGACTCTATTAAAGTAGCAAAATTAAATTCGCGTTTAATACCATTTGCTACTTCTTTATTTTCACTATCATAAATAGCAATTACATGTTTTACCAAAGAATCTCTTCTTACGTAATTTATAATCTTACTTTTTAATAAATCATCAGAAGGTCTTGATTGAAACACATTATCATATAACTTTAAGTTTGTTCCTATAGGAGAGACAACTGGAACGTTATATTGACGTAATTTTGAAGCTGCTTTCTCAAAATTAAGAGGCGTTAAAGGCCCTATTACTGCGTTTACATCTTCAAAATTATTATCTTCTATAATTCTTGCTACTTCACTTGCTTCTCTTTTTGTATCATATACATCTACTTTTAGAGAAATTCCTAACTTTTTTAAAGAATCAATAGCAATTAATACTCCCGAATGAAAATCTAAAGATGCACTTAAATAAGGGTCTTTTTTTATACTACGTCTAGTATCTGTAACGGAATCAAAATCAACACGATTTAATCTAAAAGGTAACATAATCGCAATATGCTTAGAACTAAAATCAGAAATACTATCGGTTAAATTAATGCTTCCTGAATCTGCTTCAATAATACCATTTGCTAAGTTAGAATAGGGTATTTTTAAAATCATGCCGTTTTTTAAACCTGTTTCTTTTAACTCTGGATTTAAAGTTTCTAACTGAGATTGATTTAAACCTAATTTAAGTTTTAATCTATAAAAGCCTTCTTTAGGCAATACTTTATAATAGCTAAATTGCTCGTCTACTACTTTTTCTTGAGTTTCATCAAGGTTTGGCACATTAATTTCTTGTCCTTCTTTTAATACATCTCCCATTTCTGGGTTTAATACTTCAAGTTCTTCTAGAGTTATACCAAACTTATATGCAATACGCCACTTTCCTTCTTTGGGTAATACTGTATATGTTTTAGTTGCTTTATTTTCTTCTACAACTTCGGTTGTTTTAAATAAAGGAATTTGAAGTTTATCGCCTTTTCTAAGCGGATTTGCATATAAAAACTTATTATATTTTTTTATATCATCTTGACTTATATTATAAAGTTTAGACAAACTATATAAAGTCTCTCGTTTTTTTGTTCTATGGTTTTTAAAGCCTTGTAATTCTTTTACAATAGTAACTTTTGGCTTGTTTGCTTTAGAAATAGGAATTATTAAAACTGTATTTAGTTTTAATTCTTTTTTAGCATCTGGGTTTAGACTATAAATATCGAAAGGTGTTACATAATAACGCTTTGCGATACCTTCTATGGTTTCTCCTTTTTTAACTTGGTGGGTGCTAAAGTTTTGTGCATTTACTGTATTAAAACTAAATAACAGTACTAAACATAAAACGGAAAAAAATTTAATCATCTAATTATTTTTTTTATTGCGTTAGGGATGGCAGTGGCATCCTTTTATTTTTTTACGATATATTAAATACATATAGCATGCCAAAAAAATAAAAGATATAACGAACAGCCCGCCAATATTTTTAAGTTGACTTATTTATATACGTTCATTTTGTATAAATAAGTCAACTTAAAATTAATAAATATAGTTTGTAAATATTGGAACGCCCAAAATCCTTCAATAAAATTGATTGTTACAACTATACTTTATAAGACACAAAATAGATTAAAAAGTCACGGTATGTTTTATTCCCACTCGATGGTTGCTGGTGGTTTTGAACTGATATCGTAAACTACTCTATTAACGCCTTTTACTTTATTTATTATATCGTTTGATGTTTTTTGAAGAAACTCGTAAGGTAAGTTTACCCAATCTGCAGTCATTCCATCTGTACTTTCAACCGCTCTAAGTGCTACACATTTTTCGTAAGTACGTTCATCGCCCATAACACCAACACTATTTACGGGTAGTAACATAGCGCCTGCTTGCCAAACTTTGTCATACAAGCCCCATTCTTTTAATCCGTTAATAAAAATAGCATCAACTTCTTGAAGCATGGTTACTTTTTCGGCAGTAATATCTCCTAAAATGCGAATTCCTAATCCTGGTCCTGGAAATGGATGGCGACCTAAAAGCTCTGGATCAATCCCTAAAGTAGCTCCAACACGTCTTACTTCATCTTTAAAAATAGCACGAAGTGGTTCTACAATTTTAAGTTTCATAAAATCTGGCAACCCACCAACATTATGATGACTTTTAATAGTTGCCGAAGGCCCTCCAGTGGCAGAAACACTTTCAATAACATCTGGGTAAATGGTTCCTTGTGCTAACCATTTTACGTCTTCTAATTTATGTGCTTCATCATCAAAAACTTCAATAAAAGCATTACCAATAGCTTTACGTTTTTTCTCAGGATCTTCAATACCTTTTAATGCTGCTAGGAATCTTTCAGAAGCATCAACGCCTTTTACGTTAAGTCCCATGCCTTCGTACTGATTTAACACACTTTGAAATTCGTTTTTACGAAGCAGTCCGTTATTAACGAAAATACAATATAAATTCTTGCCAATAGCTTTATTTAAAAGTACAGCTGCTACTGTAGAATCTACTCCACCAGATAAACCTAGTACAACTTTGTCGTTTCCTACTTTTTCTTGAATGGCTTCTACGGTTTCTTCAACAAAAGAATCTGGTGTCCAATCTTGATGTAAACCTGCTATTTTAACTAAAAAGTTTTCTAATAATTGTTTTCCATCTGTTGAATGATATACTTCTGGGTGAAACTGAATAGCATAAGTGGTTTCACCTTCAATTTTATAAGCTGCATTTTCAACATCATTAGTACTTGCTATTAAAACACCATTGGTTGGTAATTGTTTAATAGTATCACTATGACTCATCCATACTTGGCTTCCTTCGTTTATATTAGAAAAGAAAGCTTCATCACTTTTTATAAACGATAAATTAGCACGCCCGTACTCTCTTGTATTAGACGGTGCTACATTACCTCCTGAAAAATGAGCTAAATACTGCGCACCGTAACATACGGCTAGCATTGGTTTTTTTCCTCGAATTTCAGATAAATCTGGATGTAAAGCGTCCTCGCCTCTTACAGAGTTTGGACTACCAGAAAGTATAATAGCTTTATAGCTTTCTATATTGGTTGGAATTTTGTTAAATGGGTGTATTTCGGAGTATATGTTGAGTTCTCTAACTCTACGGGCAATAAGTTGTGTGTATTGCGATCCGAAGTCTAAAATTAATACCTTGTCGTGTTGCATGCGCAAAAATAGTAATTGATTTTATATTGACGAATTTGGATTCGTAATTTTTTAAATAAATTTTTATTGCATTGAATCTAAAATCATTTCAATGTCTTTTTCTGTGGTGTCTGGGTTGATAAAACAAAAGCGCGATACGGTTTCAAAAGCATCGCCGTTTTTCCATTTAGTAGGTGTTACTAAAGCAAAACCATTTTTGTGGTTCTCATAAGTCCAATGTGTATAATCTTCAAGTTTCCATCCTATTCTTCTGTATAAAACACAAGATAAACTAGGTTCTCGTACTAACTCAACATGTGGGTTTTCTTCAATCATTTTACCTGCGATTTGTGCTAATTCCAGACCGCGCTCTACGGCTTCTTTGTATCTATCTGTACCATGCATGGCTAAAGAAAACCACAAAGGCAACCCTCTAACACGACGTGTTAATTGTATTTGATAATCGGTTGGATTAAACCCGTGAGCACCTTCGTCTTTAAAAATATCTAAATAAGATCCTTGTTGTGAATGCGCATTTTTAGCTAATTCTGGTTCTTTATAAATAACAGCACCACAATCGTATGGTGAAAACATCCATTTATGAGGATCTATAGTAATACTATCAGCTTTTTCAACACCGTTAAATAAATGTCTTACAGAGTCAGCTGCCAAAGCACCACCACCATAAGCTGCATCAATATGAAACCATAAATTTTCTTTTTCGCAAATAGTAGCAATACCTTCTAAATCATCAATAATACCTGCATTGGTTGTACCTCCTGTACCTACAACAGCAAATAAACGCTTGCGTTGATCTTCTGTTAGAGAATCTATAGCTTCTTGTAATTCTTTACCATGTAATACATCTTCTGTATCAACTAAAAAAACATCGACATCAATAACTTTTGCCATAGATTTAATAGACGAATGCGCTCCAATAGATGTAATAATAAGTCCTTTTTCGCCTTTAAAATTGTCATTTTCTCTCCAATGTTCACGAGCCGTAACCATAGCAGATAAATTTGCTGCCGTACCACCACTAGTAAATACTCCAAAAGCGCCTTCTGGCATACCTGTTAAAGAGACAATCCATTTCATGGCTTCGTTTTCGCAAAAAATACCACCTGCACCTTCCATCCAATACGCGCCATGTATACTAGAAGCCGATGTTACTAAATCGAACATAATAGCTGCTCTTGTTGGAGCTGCTGGTACGAAAGCTAAATTCCTAGGATGATCTACAGGAACATTGGCTTTCATTAAATGTTTTTTCCATAATTTTAATGCGTTCTCTCCGCCAATACCATCTTCGGTTATAGTCTCTCCTACTAAAGCTTTAAGCTCTGCTTCTTTTTTGGGTTTTCCAATTTTTGGATTAGTTTCAGAAATTCTGCTAATGGCATATTTCATAATATCCATAGTCATTTCAACTAATTCAATATCTATTTTGTGCATTGATTATAATGTTAATATGATAAATTCGCCTTGTAAAGGCTTTAAGGTTTCTATAAGTTTAGGGATTAATTGGTCTCCATATTCTAAGTAAAATTCAGAGAAGTTTGTATTACGCTCTTGTAAACTTTGATTAGGAAACAACTCATTTTGAATATCAGTCATTCTTAAAACTTGATCTGACAATTTCTTTTTTTGAGCTTTAAGCAAGCGTTTTTCTAGTGTTTCGAGTCCTTTTATCTGCTTAACTTCTTGAGCTTTTACAGCGCCTAAAAAAGATTTATCAGTTTGTTCGGCAAGTTTAAACAATGCTTCAAACTGATTCTCTAAGGTTTCTTTTTGTTTAGAAAAATCAATTTCTATATTCGATATTTCTCTTACTTTTTTATTAATAAAAGTATCTCGCTTTAAAAACACATCTTCATCAGAAATGTTTAGATTTTGAAGTTTTTTAGATTGACTCTCTGATTTAATTAAAACCGAATTCCGCAAAAGCAGCATTGGAAATGGCACGTTCACTTTATTAAAAAATTGCTTTAATTGAAACCAATATGCAATTTCACCGCCACCACCTACATAACAAAGGTTTGGTAAAATAACTTCTTGATATAACGGACGCATAATAACATTAGGTGAAAACCTTTCAGGGAAGTCTAACACTTCTTTTAGTATTTCACTCTTGCTCCATTGTATATCTGTATTAAGTACTTTATAAATACCATCTTCAAAAACAATGCGTTCTCTTAAATTTTCTTTTAAATAAAATAAATTTATGTCTCTAGGGTTTACCTGAATCCCATAAGATTCGTTAGGTAATGCACTAATTCGCTTATTGGTTTCAGATACTTCTTTAAAAGATGTTTGATTCAATAATTCATCTTCTATAAAAGGAATGAATTGCTTTTTTAAACCTTTATCATTAGCGTCAATAATAACTAATCCGTAGTCTTTAAATAATTCATTAGCTAAAAAACGCGTGGCATCGGCTAAGTTTTGATGTTTTAAATAAGCTTTCTCAAAAAGTTTTTTTAAATATTCGGCATTTTTGGTGGTACCTAATTCTTTTGATAATAAATTAAAAACAGCTTCTAACCCGCCTGTATTTAAATCTCCTACCGCTCCACTAGCGTCTTTATTCCAATGTACTTTCTTTCCTTTAAAATTGAAATAGTTTATTTCTTCAAAATCATGATCTTCAGTAGCCATCCAATAAATAGGCACAAAATTAGATTCAGGATATTTTTCTTTTAATTGATTTGATAAGTTTATTGTTGATACAATCTTATATAAAAAATAAAGCGGTCCTGTAAATAAATTTAGCTGATGCCCTGTAGTTACAGTAAAAGTATTTTCTAATTGTAAGCTTTTAATATGTTGAAGCGTTAATTCTGAAGCTTCTAATGTTTTGTATTGATTTGATAACGCTTCAACTAAAGCAGTACGCGATTGTAATTGAAACGACGCTTGTTTTTCTTCAATTTGAGTTTTAAAATTTTCTATTATTGGAAACCTTTCATAAAACGGCTTCAATTCTAACTTTTCTTCTAAATAATCACAAATTAAGGAAGAAAAATAGCCTGTTTTTTTAAATGAAATACAATCGGTTTGCATATTGAAAATTAGAAAAAATTAGACTACAAATATAGAGTTAATCAATTTTGAAATTCTAAAAATTTAGTTAAGAATTAAATAAAAAAAAAACAAGTATCAGTATTTTATCTTATACCTAAAAAACCCGCTTATTTAGAATCATTATTCATATTAATGTTCTTTTAACATAGATAACTTTACAATAACCCATAGTTAATTAAACCACCTTAATTGCTTAACAATAAACATCAATTCAAATTATAGTTTTGGCAAAGATTAATTAACCAAAAATTATAAAATTAAATCATGAACAAATTACTTAAACTATTTGTATTACTTTTTGTTTTAACCTCATCATCGACTATACTAGTTAGTTGTGATATTGAAGATGGTAAAGACGGTATTAACGGTGTTGACGGAAAAGATGGTGTTGACGGGGAAGATGGAGAGAATGGAGAAGATTTCACACCTTCTATAGATATGTTTTCTAATAAATCTTCATTAGATCCATTAGTAAAAATGCATTCAGATTTTAGCACTGTAGAAACCTTTTCTTTAATTAGTTCTACTGATGTGCTTTCTGACGGGTTTCGTCTTGTAGGTGCACAAGATGGTGCAGGATTTTTAAAAGACGGAGAAAATTATATTTATGTAGTAAACGCTGAAGACGATCATGCTGTATCTAGAATTCACCTTGATAAAGACTTAACTCCAGTTAACGGAGAATGGTTATTAAATAATGGTGTAGCAGATATGGCTAGACAATGTTCTGGAACCATGTGGGAAAAAGCTATTCATGGTGGAGATAAAGACTTATTTTTATCGGCTTCTGAATCTATTCATTATGTTGTAAAAGGTATTGATCCTTGGATTGAAACCCCAACACCAACTGCTGATTTTGGACTAGATGCTTTAGGGCAATTTTCATGGGAAAACGCAGTACCATTACCAAAAGATGCGTTTTCAGGAAAAACGATTATTATTGGTGGTGATGATGATTCTAGCGGATCTGAAGGCCAAGTAACCATGTACTATTCTGAAAATGGTGATGCTGATTTAGAAAATGGAAAAATTTATGTTTTAAAATTCAAACAAATTTCTGACGGTTCTGGTGGTATTATTGATGCTACTGCTAATACAACATATAACGAAGGAAGCCTTGATTTTGGCAAAACTTACGATGTCGAATTTGTAGAAATAGTTGACGGAGCTTCTTTAACAAAAGACGAAATGGAAACTGCTTGTACAAATGTAAACGCTTCTCAATTTATGCGTGTAGAAGATGTTGATTATAAAAAAGGTAGTGATACCGCCAATGGAAGACAAGTATATTTTAATGTTACTGGAAAAGGTCCTGGTGCAGGCACATACAACGATTGGGGAACTGTTTATAAATTAGTTTTAAATGAAACAAATCCTTTAGAAGCCAAATTAACTCAAGTTATAAGCGGAAATACAGACACGAATAATAAAGACGGAAACATTGCAGCGCTTCAAAGCCCTGATAATATTTGTGTTACCGAAAACTTTATTTACATTCAAGAAGATCCTAATTCTTTTAGTAGAGGACACGCTGCTCAAATTTATCAAACAGATTTAGATGGTAATAATGCTAAAGTTGTTTTAGAATTAAAAATCAATAGCAACTTATCTCCAACAGGAAGTTCTGACTTTTCTGGTGAGTTTGGTGCTTTAATAGATATTTCTGATAAGTTAGGTGTGCCAGATACATTCTTATTAAATCTACAACCTCATTACTGGAGAAGTGATGAGTTTTCAACAACTAGTTTACCTCATAATCAAGGTGGTCAAATTGTTTTATTAAAAGGTTTACCTAGATAAAACAAAAAAAATATTACACTTTAAAGAATCTTCATTTTTACAATGAAGATTCTTTTATTTATAAAAATTCTCATTCTAGTTATGTATCAAAATTTTAAAATATTTATTCTCTTCTTAGCGTTCATAACAATAAGCGCCTGTAACAAAAAAAAAGACAGCATACCTGTTGTTAATTGGTCTTTTGCTCAAAACTATTATTTAAAAAATATTGATATCGCAATAGCATATATAGATAGTTTAGAAACCGAAGGCATGAAAGGTAATAATGCTAAAAAATATTTCGCCTTATCTAGAGAAGCCTTTAAAAAAGCAGAACCATATGCTTCCTATTTAAATCCAGAAGTTGGACATCGTACAAACGGTCCAGCACTTCCTATTTATATGGACGATAGCGGCAAAGTCATAAAACCAATAGGCTATCAAAAAATTGAAGAAGGCATTTACGATCAGGAGACGCCCTTAGTCGATTTTAAGCAAGAATTATCTGTTCAAAAAGGCATGTTGCATGTGCTTAAAACTGAGGTAGAAAAAAGAGAACTAAATCCGCAACGATTTTTTATAGCCATACATCAGCAATTATTTAGAATTGTAAGCTTAGCAATTACTGGCTTCGACACCCCTATAAGCCATTTAGGGATTCATGAAACCATTGTATCATTAAAAAGCTTAAAAACCATTTATAAGAATACACTTAGACCTATTATAAAAAAGAAAAACAAAGCTTTAGATGACACCTTCGAAAACAATCTATTAAAAGCCATCGCTTTTATTAAAAAGAATGAAGACTTTAATACTTTTGACAGGTTTACGTTTACGCGAGATTACATGAATCCTATTACTAGAAATTGGATCGAAATCAGAAAAACGTGCGATATTTGGGACCCAATAAACACCACACCATTTAATTTTGACGCGCCCACTTTTTTTGAAAACAATACGTTTAATATAAATTACTTCACACCATCAATCAATAAAAATCCAACAGAAAAGCAAATAAAATTAGGCAAAAAACTGTTTTCAGATCCAAAACTGTCTACAAGCGGAAAACTAGCATGCATTACATGTCATTTGCCTAGTAAGGGCTACACAACAAATGTTGCGCTTGATTTAGATAACAAAGGCAACCATTTACAAAGAAATACGCCTACACTTATAAATTCTGTTTTTCAAAAAAACTTCTTTTTAGACGGTAGATCTAACAATCTAATAGACCAAATTTCATCTGTATTTACTAACAATAAGGAGTTTAACACCAATGTTCATAAATTCTCAAATGCTATTTTAACAGATTCTACCTATATTAAATTATTTAAAGATGCTTTTGGAAAAATTCCTAAAAAAAATACAGAAGTCATAAGAGCAATCTCCTCATATGTTTCAACACTAAATGGGTTTAATTCAAAATTTGATAAAAATATTAGAGGTGAAGAAAATACTTTTTCAGATGAAGAAAAACAAGGCTACAATCTTTTTACAGGAAAAGCATTATGCGCAACATGTCATTTTATCCCGCTAACAAATGGAACAGTACCTCCATTCTTTAACGAAACAGAAAAAGAAGTTATTGGTGTTCCCAAAACAGCTAAAAACAAACAATTAGATGACGATTTAGGTTTTTATTCATTCTACAAAGAAGATATACATAAAGGAATGTTTAAAACACCAACTATCCGAAATGTAACTTTAACTGCTCCTTACATGCACAATGGTGTATATACTACTTTAGATGAAGTTATGGACTTTTACAATCAAGGTGGCGGTGCTGGTTTAGGTTTCGATTTACCACATCAAACCTTACCTTTTGATAATTTAGATTTATCTGAAGAAGAACAGGCAAGTATTATTGCTTTTATGAAAACTTTGACAGATAGCGATTTAAATGAAACCTACTAAATAACGTTACCTTCTAACTTTTATTTAAGGCACTTGAATCATTTCTGATTTAAGCGCCTTTTTACTTTTCATAATCAATATAACACATTACAAAACAACACATTAAAGTTAAAATTAACATAATACAGTATGTTTTATGCTTGGTTTTTCGTAATTTAATAGACGTTAATTTTTTATAAAACTAAATAAGTCATGAAAAACAAGCTATTCTTAACACTTACAGTATTTAGCGCGTTCTTTTTATGTAATATTTTAAACATAAATGGACAAACTATAGATTCATTTACTGAAATTAAAGGTAAAGTAATTGACAGTAAAACAAATGACCCATTAATATTTACAGATTTAGTTATTAAAGATTCAAATATCAGTACCATTTCTAATACAGATGGTGAATTTGTTTTAAAAATACCTATTACTCTAAATAATGACATACTTACGATTTCTCGTTTAGGGTATCAAAAAGAAGAAATCTTAATTTCTACATTAAAAAGTAATCAAAAAATCAAATTAACACAAGCTGTAACAGAACTAACTCCTATTAGTATTGCTACTTATACAGATGCCAAGGCACTTTTAAAAGAGACTCTAAAAAACAAAAGCTCTAATTACAATAACAACAATGCTTTAATGACGGCCTTTTACAGAGAAACCATAAAGAAAAGAAGAAAAAATGCTTCTTTATCTGAAGCTGTTGTGCAAATACATAAGAGTCCTTATGGTAGTGTAAAAAGAGATGGAATCGAATTAATAAAATCTAGAAAAAAAACTGATTATACTAAACTAGATACACTAGCTATTAAGCTTCAAGGAGGTCCTTTTAGCAACTTATATACTGATATTATAAAATACCCAGAGTATATTTTTGATAAAGAAGATATAGATTTATATGATTTTAGTTTTGATACATCTACCCAAATAAACAAAAACATGGTTTATGTGGTAAACTTTAAACAAAAGTTGGGTGTTACTACACCTCTATATTATGGCAAACTCTATATAGATTCTGAAACCTTAGCCTTAACAAATGCTGTTTACAGTTTAAATGTGGAAAACAAAGAACTTTCTAGCCGTATGTACATTCGTAAAAAACCAAGAAAAGTTGATGTATACCCTACTCAAGCGACTTACAGAGTTAACTATAGAACACAAAATGGAAAATGGCATTATGCCTATAGTAATATTTTACTAACATTTAAAGTAAATTGGAAAGGAAAACTTTTTAATAGTATATACACCTTAAATAGCGAAATGGCTATAACAGATTGGAAAACTAATGACACCAAGTTCGCAAGAATAAGAGAAAACATTATTAGGCCAACCACGATTTTAACTGATGAAACTTCTGGTTTTTCAGACCCCGAATTTTGGGGAGAATACAATATTATTGAACCCGAAAAATCAATTGAATCTGCAATAAAAAAAATTCAAAAAAAGTTAAAGCGTACCAAAACCATATAACAACATTACTACAATACGAGGCATTTAGCTAAAGTATCCTCATAAATAGCTTCGTATTGTGGTACTATGGCGTGTAAATCGAATTTTAAAGCTTCTGTTCTAGCATTCTTTTTAAATGTTTTTAAACGCTCTGAATCACTTAAAATATGCAATGCGTTTTTAGTCATATCATCTACATCACCAACATTACTTAAGAACCCAGAAACACCATGAATGTTAACTTCTGGTATACCACCTGTATTACTTGATATAACAGGTACACCAGAAGCCATAGCTTCTAATGCTACTAAACCAAAACTTTCAGTTTCTGAAGGCAATAAAAACAAATCACTAAAACAAAGAATTTTATCAATTTCATTACTTCTTCCAAAGAAAATTACTTTATCTAAAATACCTAATTCTTGACAACGAATCTCTATTTGTTCTCGATCTGGACCTTCGCCTACCAACATTAACTTTGCAGGCATTTCTTTTTGAATATTATAAAAAATAGAAATAACATCTTGTGCCCGTTTTACAGGTCGTAAATTACTAATATGTGTAATTATTTTTTCATCATCATTTGCCATCATAGCACGCTGACAATCTGTGAAATTATGATTATACTTATCTAAATCAATAAAATTAGGCACTACAGAAATATCGTTTTTTATGTCAAACAACCGTAAAGTATCGTCTTTTAAGCTTTGAGAAACTGTAGTTACTGCATCTGATTTATTAATACTAAATGTTACAGCTGGTTTATAAAAAGGGTGACTTCCAACAAGCGTAATATCGGTACCATGCAAGGTTGTAACAATGGGTACATAAACATCTTCTTCTATTAGCATTTTTTTAGCCATATACGCCGCATAAGCGTGCGGAATTGCATAATGCACATGTAATATTTCAATTTTATGAAGCTTAACCATATCTACTAACTTACTAGATAAAGCCAACTCATAAGGCTGATAATGAAACAATGGGTACTCTGGCACATTTACTTCATGATAATGCACATTATTACTTATTAACTCTAACCGCACAGGTTGATTATAGGTGATAAAATGCACTTCATGTCCGCGTTTAGAAAGTTCTAAGCCTAACTCTGTAGCAACTACACCACTACCTCCAAATGTTGGATAACAAACAATACCTATTTTCATAAAAATTTATTCTAAATTTTCAAGACTAACTTTTTTTATTCTTCAATCGCTTCGTAAATTAAGCGTTGTATTTCTGTTCTAATATTTTCTTTTAACAATAGATTTTTACCTGCATTTGGATAGGTTCTATTTGCTAAAAACACATATACAATTTCAGCATCTGGATCTGCCCAAGCATAAGTTCCTGTAAAGCCAGAATGCCCAAAGCTGGTCATTGACACACACCCACAAGTAGGCCCTTCATCACTTAATTGAGGTTTATCAAAACCAATTCCTCTTCTATTATTGTTTTCACAATAATAACAGGTATTAAATTTATCAAAGGTTTCTGAATTAAAATATTGTTTACCTCCGTAAAAACCTTTTTGCAAATACATTTGCATAATTTTAGCTACGTCATTGGCATTACTAAATACACCTGCGTGTCCGCCTACGCCATTTTGCATAGCTGCTCCCATATCATGTACATACCCTTGTACTTTTTGATGCCTGTAATAATCATCAATTTCAGTAGGTACAATCTTTTTATTACTTATTCTTCTATAAGGATTATACATGGTGTTATTAGCTCCCAATGATTTATAAAAATGTCTTTGTACTAACTCATCTAATGTTCTGTCGTAATAATTCTCAATAAATTTCTTTAAAATGTAATAAGGAAAATCACTATAACGGTATCTTAAGGTTTCAAGTAAGTCTGAATCTTTAATTATTTTCTGAATAGAATCCTGATAATCTGAACGTAAATACAAGTTTTTATATACTTCAATATTAAATTCGGCACTTCGTTCGCTTCTATAATACTTTTTACTAGGACGCTTAGTTATGGTATCTAATGTATGGTAATAAAAAGGTTCCCAAGGTCTTAATCTAGCATAATGCGATAACATTTTTTTTATAGTAACATTGGCTTTATTAGAGCCTTTATACTCTGGTAATATTTTAGATAATTTATCATCTAAAGTAACTACGCCTTGTTCTTCTAATTCCATTAAAAGTGGCAAGGTTGCTAGTATTTTGGTTAAAGATGCGACATCATAAATATCATCAAACGACACTTTTTCTCTACCCTTATAAGTATGCTTTCCAAAATTCTTATTGTAAATAACCTTACCTTCTCTAGCAACTAAAATTTGAATCCCTGGTGTCATTTTTCTATTTACAGCCATATTGGCAATAGAATCTATTTTATTTAATTTTTTTGAATTTACTCCTACTCGTTCTGGTATAGTATATCCTAAACGTTTTATTCCAAAAGAAGGAATACCTTCTCCTTCAACAAAATTATCGCCAGCAGATACCGGTAAATGTCCTTTTGCTCCTAAGGCTCCAAAAATAAGTTGCGCCGATTTTTCTTGAGCTATTCTACTATTTTGATAGCTCATTATAATACCTTCTATATTTTCAATAGATTTTAAATCCATTAACGCATATGGTTTTGCAAAAACATCTAAAACAACCGTATGTTTTCGAGCTATTTCATATAACCATACAAGTTCTTTATCTGTAAACTTATAACTTTTCCATGGGCTTTCATTAGACTTATGGAAACCAATAACAACGGTATTGTATGTTTGTAAACGCCCCATTAAATCATCTAAGTTATCGGCTTTAATTTCGTGTACTTTCGTGTACTTTTTTAGTTCATTAAAAAATACAGAACCATCAGCATCTCCCATTTTAACATAAGCTATATTTTTTGTTTCTAACTGCCGAATTGGTAATATAGCTGTCTTGTTTTGTAAAATAGTTAAAGCATTTTCAATAAGCTCTTCATACAACATATCATCTTTTAGTCTGTTCAAATCTTGAACCAAATTATGAATACCAATAGGTTCGTAATTATTTAGACCAACTTTATATTTTGCTTGAAGTATTTTTTTAACCGAATGTGCCAAACGAGCTTCTGTGATATCGCCTTTATTATAAGCTTCTATAATTTTAGAAACGCCAATACCAACATCTTCAGACATTAACATGACATCATTTCCTGCTTTAAAGGCTGCTAAATCTATATCGCCCGTTTCACTAAAATTTGCTGCACCTTTCATGGTAAGTGCATCGGTAAATATTAATCCTTGAAAACCTAACTGCTCTTTTAAT
Organism: Thalassobellus citreus; assembly: GCF_044385915.1. Lineage (NCBI taxonomy): Bacteria > Pseudomonadati > Bacteroidota > Flavobacteriia > Flavobacteriales > Flavobacteriaceae > Thalassobellus > Thalassobellus citreus. The sequence continues at coordinate 178,881 of NZ_JBISCC010000121.1, forward strand.
ATATCTGTTACAATATGCTTTGATAAAGATGAAGGATAGCCATCGCGAGGTTCTAAACTAGGCACATTTAAGTGTGCTACCATAACACTAGAAAGCCCTTCCTTTATAAGTTTCTTATAAGGATATAACTCAATAGAATCTATACGCTTTTCATTAAAATTAATAGTTGGTAATGTTTTATGAGAATCTTGATCGGTATCGCCATGACCTGGAAAATGTTTTGCATTAGCTAACACACCTGCTCCTTGCATACCTTTCATAAAAGCCAAAGCTTTTTCAGTAACATTATCACGATCTTCACCAAAAGAACGATTTCCAATAATAGGATTTAACGGATTGGTATTAATATCAACCACAGGTGCAAAATTAAAATGAACCCCTAAACGCTTACAATGCTCGCCAATATGCTTCCCTGTTTCTTCAATAAGCTTGTTATCTTTTATGGCTCCTAATGTCATATTCCAAGGAAATGCATAGGTAGAATCTAAACGCATGCTTAAACCCCACTCGGCATCCATTCCTATTAATAAAGGAATTTTAGAAAGTACTTGTAACTCATTATTTAACTTTGCTTGTCTAACGGGGCCACCATTGGAATAAATAATACCACCTATATGATGATCATTTATTAACTTAATAACCTTGTTTTTAGTAATATTATCTTGGTTAGACATAACCTGAACCATATACAGCTGTCCTACTTTTTCCTGTAATGTCATAGACGCATAAACACTATCAACCCATTTTTTTTGAGCATCAAAATCTTTAGCCCCTAAAGGATTAGTAATTGTTTGAGCTACAACTGTAAGTGTTATGAAATAGAAAAAAAGAGTATATATGAGGCGCATATGCAAGTATTAATTAGGCATGATTATTAGTAATATAATTTATACTAATAATCATGCCAAAATAACACTTTTAACAAGAAGATAAAAAGACTTTAAGATAGAATTATAATAAGGTTGTAAACAAATTTAATCCATTACAAACTTAAATCCTGCCGAAATAATACCAGCCGTTAAACCTGTGTTTCTTTCGTAACTATTATATTTTAAATCGATACTTTTTAAACCAAACTTACCAATATGTGTTTTGGCAAAAATATCGGTATAACTCACACCAAACCCATATTGATTGGCATTAAACTTAGATAAATCATAATCTGAAGTATAAAATTCGCTAGTAGACACGTTTGCTTCATATGGCGCAAAATAATCGGCTGCGGTTTGATTATAATAACGATATGATGGATATAAAGTAAACTTACTAGAAATTTTTATAGGTAATTCAATTTCAGCAGTATGCGATGTAATCCCCCAATCGTCAGAGTAAAAACGATAATAAGTTCTAAGCGTAAAAATTTCATTTAAATAATAATTTAAACGCATACCTACAGGTATTTTAAAACGTGTACTTGGTAAGCGTTCTATATCATCAGCTAATTGAAATACATCTTTATTTATAGGTGTATCATAATTAACAATATTTATATTATTGTCTCCTGGATTCCCTATATAATAATTATCTACATCACCAAAATACACACGTTGCATCGGGTTAGATAGCCAACCATCTTGTTGAACCAAATCAAAAAACAAAGAAATTTGTGCGTTCTTACTTAGTATTTGAGAAAAACTAAATGATAACGAATACGAGTTTCTTGCTTTATCATTAATAACAGGCGATTTTACTGGAGACCAAATATTACTACCATTTTTATTTATAGCACTTCCACTCTGATCTAATATATCAACATTGCCAAAGAAACTATTATTTAAATTCTCATTAGCATCTACAAAATAAGTATCTAGTTCTGTAGGATATACCGGTTTCCAAGCATCTAAATATACTTTAGCACTTACATTTAGAGTTGTATTCTTTTCATTAAAAAGCTTAGTTATACCTCCACCAAATCCAATTGAAGTATAATCAAACTCATTAGCTAAAGACACATCGGCATTAACAATAGTATTTCTATCATCAGAACTATGACTATAATCTGCACTAATACTAGCCCAAACATCACCACTTGAAGCTCCTGAAGACGCTGCCCATGGTGTTGGAGCAACCACTCTAGTTGTGGAATTATTATTTCCAGATCCAGAACTAGATGCACTTGAAATTGCTGCTGGATTGGATGTTGTTACTTCTTTAGTTCTATCAAACGGATCTAAATTACTTGATGATGCCGATGTGTACGCAGAAAAACCTGCATCTATAGTTAAAACATCGTCATCATTTAGCGGCACACTTACTACAAATGTTGGTGTGAAATCGGTTAAATGCTCATCGCCTATTCCTCCCGTAACCGAAGCATTATTGCCGTCTTGAGAATAATAACTTGTTAAAAAATCCACCTCTGTAGTTTCTAAAACACGTTTTTTATAAGTATTTGTTTCTTCTTGTTTTTCTTGAGCAAATCCTATTGCTGCAAAAAATAAAACTGGGACTATTAATATTTTCTTCATACTAACTACTTAATTACAACCACAACCTCCACCAGATTTTCCGCCATTAGCTCCTGACGCTGCTTCTCTATATACCTGAAAGTTTGTTGTAAACCTATCAGAACCTTTTTTTGTTAGAGCCATATCTGGATCATTTATATTTACTTTTTCATACTCTTTAACAACCGTACAGGAGGTTAATGAAACTATAATTAACAATACTGTTACAAATTTTGTCATATTAATTTGTTTGATTTATGTTTATATTTTTTGATGTTTGAAGCTTATTATTCTTATCAACAAGAATACACTCCACTCCTTTTAACTGGTTTATAAAATCTAAGCCCACATCTACGCCCATTACAAAAATAGACGTAGCTAAAGCATCAGCTAACTCTGCATTTGCAGTAAAAATAGTAGCACTTAAAATACCTGTACTCGGATACCCTGTTCGAGGATCAATTATATGTGAATACAAAACATTATTAAAGGTCACATACTTTTCATAATTACCAGACGTAACAACAGCACCATTACTTACAGGTAACCATGAAAAAACTTTGCTTTTATTTAACGGATTAACTATTGCAACCATCCAATCTTTTCCATCGGGTTGTTTTCCCCAGGCATTTAAATCGCCCGAAGCATTTATAATACCTGAATTTACACCATTTTTTATCAATAGAGCTTTGGCTTTATCTGCTGCATAGCCTTTGCCAATGGCACCGAAACCAATTTTCATCCCTTCTAACTTTAAAAAGACAGAATGATTACTTTCGTCTAGCACAATGTTTTTATACCCAACTTTTGCAATTGATTTTTTTATCGCTTCCGCGGAAGGTATTTGCGTCATACTACCATCAAATTTCCAAATTTTATCCATAGATGCATACGATATATCAAATGCGCCTTTAGTTAAATCTGAAATTTTAATAGCTCGTTTTATAAGTTGAAATAACTCATCATCAACCACTACAGGTTTAATCCCTGCATTTTTAATTATTTGAGATGTTTGTGAGTTTACATCCCAAGATGATATTAATTTTTCAATTCTATAAATTTCATTAACAGCTAAATCAATATATGCTTCGCCTTCTTTTTGAGAATTGGCAACTACTGAAATATCAAAACGACTGCCCATTAATTTAAGCGTTCGCTTATAGACCTGTTGAGAAAACGCAGAAATATTTACTATAAAAACAAAGACAAGTGTAAATGTTACTCTATTTTTCAAAAGCTGTTAGTTTTTTAAAATAAGCAGATGGTGCTATTTTTTCATAACCAGTTTTTCCTAAAACCTCTCCTTTTGCGTTTAAAACAACAACCAAAGGAAAATAGCCTTGACTATTATAAGTCTCTGCCAGTTTTGCATTTTGAGTTGCTAATGCTTCTGGTAATTTGTTTGCTTTTCGTCTAGGAAAATCTGCTTGAAGCATTACAAAATGATCTTTAGCTAATTTTTGAAATTCTTGAGAACTCCAAATTTCTTTATCTAACTTAATACAAGGTCCGCACCAATCGGATCCTTGAAACACCAAAATTATATTCTGGTTTGTTGCTGAAGCTTGTTGCTTTGCTTCTTCAAAATTTGTAGTCCAATCTTGAGCAAAAGTTGATAAACTGAGTAAAAACAAGCATAAACTTGTGTAATAAATCTTTTTCATCAAAAATATTTTTAAATAAATGTAAATTGATTTTTTAAATTTACAAGTAACATTTGTTACTTATACTTAAAACAATTAACTATACAAAAAAACGCAAGTTTTTTGGTAATATTTTCTAAAAAAGAAGAATTAACAATTATTTAGCTAAAAAACGACTGTGCCAACTTTCGCTTGCAGGGACTTCCCAATTTTCATTAAATTCAGCAATATTATTCACTAAGTTATTAAAAACAATGGTGTTTTTTGAAATGGCTTTATCTTTTGCCATCTTTCTAAAATCGGTAAGGGTTTTATATGCAATGTATTCCCCTTGTTTGTAGGACACATTCATTTTATCCATTAAATCGATGTTATATTCTTTTTCTAACTCTTGAATAAAACGCACAGAAGCATCTATAGAACAACCTGTTGCCTTATTTAAATTCTGATTTAAACCAAGAACTATAAAACGCTTATATCTAATTAAATATCCAGCTTCTAAATCACCACCATGAGCGGTCCAGTTTCCAATGAAAATTTCTGTTTTACCTTGAATTTCTTCTATTTCTTGTTCGGTAAGCGAACGGTTTGCTTGATATATCCAAACACGAGATTCTTCTGGTAATGTATTAAAGTCTACTAACATATTTTTATTAAAGTAATTCTAAATATTTAACAACATTCTTTTTTACATACTTACGCACACTCAAATCAAATAAATCTATTTCTTTATAATAAATTTTAAATGACTTTTTAAAATTAGACTTCTTTAATAATTGATAACCTTCAAATTGTTCGTTTATTAAAAAAATATGAGACTTATCAAAATCATCTTTAACTTCAAAATATGATATAGCATCGTTATTAAGCCCAACTAATTGAGCTTCTAATTGAAGATCTTCTTCGTTTTTTGCTACAGGTTCAGCAGGAGAATCTTCTTCAATAATTTCACTTAATTGATCGTTACTAAATATAGACATAAACTCGACACCACAGGTAGAAACCATTTTTAAACCAACTTCCTCTCCAATAGCTTCAAAAGTATCCATACCTGCATTTGCTAGTTCTTTTGATTCGCTTTTTCTTTCATTAAAACTTTTCATTAAACATAAGCCTAATGATACTTCTTTTTGAGTTAAAGTTTTATCGGAAGTAAATGAAGTTTTATCATTCTTTATACACTCACAAGTATCTTCTGCTATTAATTGCAAAACCTCGTCTTTAGTTTTATCTTGAGAAAAAATGTTACTGGAAAAACATAAAGACATGAATAAAAGAAATGTGTACTTAAGCATATTATTGATTTTTAAATTTTTATAAATTTTGAGCATTCGCAATTAATTCGGCAACATCTAAAACAGTAATTTCTGCTTCTTTTTCTTTAAATTTTACACCATCGGTCATCATGGTGTTGCAATACGGGCAACCTGTTGCTATGATGCTTGGTTTTGTGTTAAGCGCATCTTCTGTACGTAAAACATTAATTTCTTTATCACCTTTTTCTGCATCTTTAAACATTTGTGCGCCTCCTGCTCCGCAACATAATGCTGTTTCTTTATGGCGTTTCATTTCAACCAATTCTACGCCCATAGCCTTTAATAATGTTCTTGGAGCTTCGTACACACTGTTTGCACGACCTAAATAACAAGGATCGTGAAATGTAATACGTTTGCCTTTAAAGGTATTTTCGCTTTCTATTTTTAAACGTCCTGTAGAGATTAACTCTTCTAGAAACTGTGTATGGTGTTGTACTTGGTAATTTCCTCCTAGTTGAGGATACTCGTTTTTAAGTGTATTATAAGAATGCGGACATGCAGTAACAATGCGCTTTACTTCGTAAGCATTTAAAACTTCTATATTGGTTACGGCTTGCATTTGAAACAAAAACTCGTTTCCTGCGCGTTTAGCAACATCGCCTGTACAACTTTCTTCGGTTCCTAAAACAGCAAAATCGACCTTAGCGTTGTTTAATATTTTAACAAAAGCTCTCGTTATTTTTTTAGCTCTATCGTCATAACTTCCTGCCGAACCTACCCAGAACAAAATTTCTGGTTGTCTGCCTTCTGCCATACAATCTGCCATGGTAGGCACTTTTAAAGCTTCACTCATGTTCTTAATTTGTTAGGTTGTTGTACTGCGCGTTAGGGATTGTAGCGGCATCCTTTTTTGTTTTTCACAAAAAAGATACAGCGAAAAGCCCGACCCTTTATGGGTAACGCCCAAATTATTTTACTCGTCTTTCCAGTTTAATCTGTCCATTTGATTATATGGCCAAGGTGCTCCATTATTCTCGATATTAGACATCATGTTGTTTAACTCGGTTGGTGCTGCACTTTGCTCCATAACCAAATAACGACGCATTTCTAAAATAATGGATAAAGGATCTATACTTACTGGGCAAGCCTCTGTACATGCGTTACAGGTGGTACATGCCCAAAGTTCTTCTGGCATAATATAATCGCCTAATAACTGTTTGTTATCGTCTACAAACTCGCCTTTATTAGCATCAATATTTTTACCGACTTCCTCTAAACGGTCGCGGGTATCCATCATTATTTTTCGTGGCGATAGTTTTTTACCTGTTAAGTTTGCTGGACATTCGCTTGTGCAACGTCCGCATTCTGTACAGGTATAGGCATTTAGTAATTGTACCCAACTTAAATCTTGCACATCGCTGGCTCCAAATTTAGCAGGAATTTCTTCGTCTGCTCCTTCAGCTGGTGCTGCAAACGGATCGATGTTTGGATCCATCATCATTTTTACTTCGTTGGTAACTGCTTCTAAATTATTTAGCTGCCCTTTTGGAGCTATTTTACCATAATAGGTGTTTGGAAACGCTAATAATATATGAAGGTGCTTTGAAAAATATAAGTAATTTAAGAATGTTAAAATACCAATAATATGTAACCACCATGCTCCGCGTTCTATAATATGAAGTGTACTTTCGGTTAAACCACTAAACAGAGGTGTTATAAACTGACTTATAATGTTGCCTGAATTGACTGCTTGAAAATGAATATCGGTAGCATTCATAACCAAAAACAAGGTCATTAGTACCATTTCGAAATACAGAATGTAATTACCATCATTTTTTGGCCAACTGGTCATTTCGCTTTTCCAGAAACGTTTTATTTTTATTATGTTTCTTCGAATCCAAAAAAGAGTGACAGATACTAATACTAAAACAGCTAATACCTCGAAAGCTCCTATTAAAAATCCGTAAACAGCTTGTGGTAATACGCTTAAACCTATTCTGTGCGTACCAAAGAGTCCGTCAATTATAATCTCTAAAACTTCAATGTTTATAATTATGAAACCTACATAAACAATAACATGTAAAAACCCTGAAACAGGGCGGCGTACCATTTTACTTTGCCCCAAGGCTATCATTGCCATGTTTTTCCAACGTTGCGATTTATTATCGCTTACATCTACATCTTGACCTAATTTAATATTACGAATAAGCGTCTTTACATTTTTAGTAAAATAGCCTATCCCTAAAATTAATAAGACAGCAAAAATTATATTAGGAATATATTCCATTTGGTTATTTAGTTAGTTTGTTCCTCTTGGTAAGGTATTTCTTTTTTAGATAATACTCTAAAATAGCGTTTCGGGTGTAGTTTTATATCTCTAAGAAGCTCTTCCATTTCTTTAGTTGCTCCTTCAAGATTATTATATAAACCTTCTTCGTTAATTAGTTTTCCTAAACTTCCTTTATCGCTATCTATTTTGGATAATACAGTATTTAAATTATCTAAGGTTTTATTTAATGATGTTACAGTAGTACCAACATTAGCGTCTTTCAATTCTGTTGTTAAAGCTGCTAAATTCTCACTTGATGTTTTAAATTTTTCTAACATCGCAGTAATATTTCCATTATTATCAGAAATAAAACCATTTACAGAATTGGAAGTATTTTTAAACGATTTTAAAGTTTCGTTTAATTCTGCTATCGTTTGTTTTAGGCCCTTATCAGATTCATCAGTAACAAGCTCGTTTAAGCTAGCCATAAGGGTGTCTGTAGTTTTTAAGGTTGCATTTAAATCGGTACTTAATCCTGAAAAGTTTTTTGAAAGACTTGTTACTAGACCAACTTCTATAGTCGATTTTAATTTATCTCCTGGTTTTGCTGGTTCACCATCGTTTTTAATAAGTAACGCTAGTCCGTTGCCTCCCATTAAACCGGTTTCGTACATTTTAACGACACTGTTTTTTGAAAATTTTAATTCTTCATTTACAAAAAAAGTAACAATGGTTTTTCCTGTTTTATAGTCATATTCAATGTCTTGAATTTTACCAACTTGGTTACCTCTAACAGTTACAACCGAAGCCTTTGATAAGGCGTTATAATCAAACTCTGTATAATATGAGTTGGTTGATTCTAATAAATTTTTACCATTTAAATAATTAAACCCAAAAATAACTAAGATTATTCCTGATATAACTAATAAAGCAACTTTAACTTCTTTTGATATTTTCAAACTATAATGTTTTAGATGTACAAATTTAAAATAAATTTAAAAAGAACTCACTTAATTACTTGTTGTTTTTAAAGCTTCTGTTAGTGATATTTTTTTATCATCTTTAAAAGCAACAATAAAACTAGTGGCATAGCCTTTTCTTTTAGCATCGCTTGCTAATTTTTTTGTTTCATTATAATTTGAAGTACTTCCATAAAAGTATTTATATAAGTTTCCTTCTTTAACTCTAGAGACATTGCTCAAACCTTTAAAATTATAAGGTTTTGTTTCTAGTTTTTTTGAGCTTGCTGCTATTTGAATTTTGAATGTGATATCATTGTAAACAGATTCATTTTCTATAACTGGCTCCAAATTAACATCATCACTTTCATCAACAAAATCCCCAATATTATTATCTAAAGAGGCCTTATATTCTAGGATAGACTTTACTACAGATTTTGAAATTTCTTGTTGTCCCTTTTTTGAATTTAAATAAACACCTTCTTTATTATTTGTTAAAAAACCTAGTTCAATTAAAACACTTGGCATTGCCGTTTGATGAATAACCCACAAACTTGCCTGCTTTACGCCTCTACTATATCTTTTGGGTCCTTTTGTAAAATTCTTCTCTATAATACTTGCCAGTTGAATACTTTGATCGGTATATTCTTCTTGCATTAAAGTTAAACCAATTGTAGTCTCTGGCGAATTAGGGTTAAATCCTTCATACTTTTTTTCATAATCATTTTCGAGAAGAATAACCGAGTTCTCTTTTTTTGCTATTTCAAAATTACGCTTTGTATTTGCAACTCCTAAAACAAAAGTTTCTGTTCCATGAGCTTGCGTATGATGCGAGTTACAATGTATTGACACAAACAAATCTGCTTTTGCTTTATTTGCTATTTTAGGTCGTTCTTTTAAATCTACAGCAACATCGGTTTTACGTGTATAAACAACTTTTATATTAGGGTTTTTCTCTAGTTCTTTACCTACTGCTAACACTACTTTTAAAGCAATGTTTTTTTCTTTATAACCATTTCCTAAATTACCTGGATCTCTACCTCCATGTCCTGCATCTAAAACAACAATAAATTTATCTCTATTAACATCTTGCTCATCATCAATAAATGAAGAAAATGTTAATACTATTATAAAGCATACGAAAAGTAATATTGAATTCGTTTTCATCTTGGTATAAATATTGTGCTTAATCGAACCTATGTAACATCAAGTATAATTTTACTTTTCACAAAGTATAATTAGAGATGATGTATTAGCGATTTAACGACTAAAAAATTCGGTTTATTTTAATTTTAAATTTTTAACTGAATAATAAATCAATCACAGAAAAATATATGTAATTTTGACTTTTCAAAAACCGAGCCATACTTTTACAAAAATACATTTAAAAGCGTTGCAGACAAACAACTTTAAAATACTTTTTGCATTAAGTTTTACAGTGTTTATTAACACGTTAAGCTTTTCCCAAGATATTGCAAAACCTACCGATTCTATAAAACCTAGCGTTGAGGATACTGTTTTTCTAAAAACTTCAGATAGTCTTGTTGCCCCTCTTATTTCTGAAAAAACTCAAGACTCGACTTTAACAGACTCTATAAAACCTAAAAAAGAACTATTAGAACATATTGTAGACTACCACGCAAAAGACACCACAAAGTTTAATAGAAAAAAACAGAAATTATTTCTATATAATGAAGCCTTCATTAATTATGGCGACATGAAAATTGAAGCTGGTAAGATTATTATTGACTACACAAAAAATACAGTTTACGCCAAGGGTATTATAGATTCTACTAAAGGTTACACACAAAAACCGGTATTTACTCAAGGCACTAACATAGTAGAACCAGATTCTATCATTTTTAATACCGAAACTAAAAAAGCTCTTATATATAATTCTAAAACCGAACAAGGTGAAGGGCATGTTATAGCATCTATTACTAAAAAAGAAAATGATTCGGTCTATTTTTTAAGAAATGCTAAATATACAACCGCAGAAGATCTTGAAGACCCAGAATATTATATTAGACTTCTAAAAGCTAAAATTGTACCTGGTAAAAAAATTATAACAGGTCCTGCTGGCTTATACATATATGATATACCAACCCCCATTTGGTTGCCATTTAGCTTTTTTCCGCAGTCTGAAAAACACACCTCTGGTATTTTAATGCCTAGTTTTGGTGAGCAAAACGAACGTGGTTTCTTTTTACAAAATGGCGGTTATTATTTTGCTATAAATGATTATGTAGATTTAGCTGTTGTTGGTGATTACTATACAAATGGAAGTTATGGTATTAGAACAGAAAGCACCTATTCTAAGCGTTATAAATTTAGAGGTAATTTATCCTTTAGATACGAAAGCTTAATTACAAGCGAGCGTGGTTTTCCAAATTATGCAAAAAACACCATATACAATTTACGTTGGTCTCATAGTCAAGATTCTAAGGCGAATCCTAATTCGCGTTTTTCAGCTTCAGTTAACTTAGGTAGTAGTAAGTATTATAAAAACTCTATTAATCAAATAAATTCTGGGTCTTTTTTAAATAATACCTTATCGTCTTCGGTTTCTTATTCAAAAACTTTTCAAGGTGAACCACAGGTTAATTTTAGTGTTACTGCCACACACTCTCAAAACACCAATACCAATCAAATAAACATGACGCTCCCTACATTTCAAGGAAGTGTTGGTAGAATGTATCCATTTGCATCAAAAACTGGTTCTAAAAAAGGAATCATACAAAACATAAACTTACAGTATAACCTTAGAGGTGAAAACAGAATACAAACAACTGATTCTCTTTTCTTTAAAAAAGAAATGTTTGATGATGCCAAAGCCGGTTTTCAACATACCATACCTCTAACTACAAATTTTAAATTATTTAAATATTTTAGTTTAAGTGCAAGCACTAATTTTAATGAAGTTTGGACGTTTAAAACAATTAAAAAAACATTTGACCCTATAGAAAGAAAACCTATAACTGAAACGATAAATGGTTTTGATTCTTATAGAACATATAATTTCAACACGAGTTTAGGAACTACTGTGTACGGTATGTTTAACTTCGAAAAAAGTGGTGAAGACCGAAAAATTAAAGCTATAAGACATATTATTCGCCCTTCTTTAAGTTACAATATAAACCCTGCTTTTGATAAATATTACGACTCTTATGAAGTTGTTAGCGCTGATGGATTAACTACAAGTGATGTAGATTATTCGCGTTTTGAACAAGGTGTTTTTGGTGTGCCTGGAAAAAACTTCTCAAGCTCAATAGGTATGTCTGTTTCAAACAATATAGAGGCCAAAGTACGAGATAAAGATAGCACCGCTACTGAAGCAAAAAAGATTATTCTTTTAAACAATTTAAACTTCTCAACATCTTACAACGTTGCAGGCGACTCGCTTCAATGGAGTCCTGTTAGAATGAGTGGTAGCACCCAAATTCTAAATAATAAAATGAGTATTAATTTTGGTGCTACTTTAGATCCGTATGCGTTAGATAACAATAATAAAAAAATTGATAAATTTAATATTGATAATGGTGGTAGCTTGTTTAGATTAACAAGTGCTAACCTTACAACTAGCTATTCTTTTTCAAGTAAAAAAGGCGGTAAAAAGGATTCAAAAGATTCTACAGAAAGAGGTATTCAAGAAAACTTACGTAGCGGTGGTCGTGATGATGATTTATTTGGTGTAGGCGAAGATTTTGCAAGTCAACAAATTAATAATGATAATAATGAAGACGATGATGACACTCCTAGCGAGTTTTATAATTATCAAATTCCTTGGAGTTTACGTGTTGCCTATGCTGTAAATTACTCTAACTCTAGTCGTCAAAATGAGATATCTTCTCATTCACTTATGTTTTCTGGAGATATTAGTTTAGGCGAAAAATGGAAAATAGGGGCTTCATCTGGATACGATTTAAAAAACGCAGGATTCACCTATACACAATTACGTTTTGAACGCGATTTAATGAGTTGGCGTATGAATTTTAGTTGGATACCTTTTAGTACCAGAGCATCATGGAATTTCTTTATTGGTATAAAATCTAGCCTTTTACAAGACTTAAAATACGAAAAACGCAGACAACCAGATATTAAACTTTAAGAGTTATAAAACGTAAACATCCTTTTAAAAATACAAATGTTACATGTGATAACACAAAAAACGATACATTAAACACATGAAAAAAATCATAACAACACCAAATGCCCCCGCTCCTATTGGCCCATATAATCAAGCTGTACTTAGCGGAAATACCTTATATACATCTGGACAAATTGCTTTTAATCCAGAAACAGGCGTATTAGTTTTAGATGATATAAAATCCGAAACTACACAAGTTATGAATAACTTAAAAGCTGTTTTAGCAGCTGCTGATATGACTTTTGATAATGTTATCAAATCATCTATTTTTATTAGTAATATGGATGACTTCACAAAAATAAATGATGTGTACGGAAGTTATTTTGATGATGCTACAGCTCCTGCACGTGAAACAGTACAAGTTGCTAGGTTGCCAAAAGATGTAAATGTAGAAATAAGTATGATTGCTGTTAAGTAATTTTAAGCAGAAGCATCTTTTTTATCAGCATATTTAATCAATAAACCTTTAAGCTTAGCAAGCTCTATGGGTTTTGCTAAAAACTCATCTATACCAGAACGTTTGGCGTTAACAATATCTTCTTCAAAAGCACTGGCTGATACAGCAATTATAGGTGTTTTATTTGTTTTATATTTCTGAGTTTCCTTAATAGCCTTTGTCGCCTGATAACCATCCATATCTGGCATGTAGATATCCATAAATACCATATCGAAATCTAGTATTTTATACAATTCTACAGCTTCAATACCATTTTTAACAAACGTACAATCAGCCCCCTGTTTTTCTAATAAAAACTTAATAACCTTTTGATTCATTCTGTTATCTTCTGCAACTAAAACACTAAACTTTTCTTGTAATATAGGAGCAGCTTCTTCATCTTCTGCTTTAATATTAAGTGTCTTTTTTAATTGTAAACTAAAATAAAATGTAGACCCTTCATTTTCTTTACTTTCAAGCTTTAATTCTCCTCCCATTAAACTTACCAGTTGACGAGAAATAGACAAACCTAAACCACCTCCTTTGTAATCTTTAATAACTTTAGGATTAAACGTTGTAGAATTATTTAAAAAGTGTTTCACTTCATTGGCATGCATACCAACCCCCGTGTCTTTTATATAAAAAGTAACAATTTGATCATCATCTATACCAACTGTTTGATCTACAATAATTGATATTTTTCCTGAATTTGTAAACTTAATAGCATTATTAATTAAATTAATAATAACCTGTTGAATTCTTACAGTATCTCCTAAAAGCGAAAACTTTCTATTCTTTTCTTCAAATAAAAATTTAAATTCAAATTCTAATCCCTTTTCCCAAGCTTGGTATTCAAAAACTTTAAAAAGGTGAGACAAATCTGATTTTAAATCTAATGCTAACATATTCAATTTAACATTACCTGTATCAACATCAGCATTATCGGTAACTAGGTTGACAAGTTGCAACAAATGTCTTGAAGAATATTCGGCAATTTCAGCTTGTGCTTTTTGATCATCGTCTAATTCGGTTTGCTTCAACATATTCAACATTCCTAAAACCGTATTAAGTGGCGTTCGTATTTCATAACTCATATTAGCCAAATAAATAGATTTATGATTGGCTATTTCTTTTGCTTTTTTAACTTCCTGTATAAGTTCGTCAATTCGAGCTTTAAGGTTTAAAATAATCAAGCCGTTTTTTAACTGATTTTTATAAAAATACTGCAAAGCAAAAACTTGAAGTATAGCAAGAACAAACAAAAACAAGATTATATTTTTTAAATCAATCTTCTTTTCAATAAAACTGTATCCTAAAAAAAGGATAATAGCTATTGAAACAAAAATAAAGAAAGATAAAACTTTTCTTTTCTTGATTGATTTAATTGATTTAGGAAGAAACCTCATTAATTTTGGAATGTTTTTAAACAAACTTATCTATTATTATAATAACTAACAAAACTATTATGTTTAATTAATTGTTATAGTATTTGTATTTTTACTAATTTTCAAATTCTAAAAAGAACATTTTTTAAGTAAAGATAATCTAAATTACATATGCGAATAGAATACGATATAAAACTAGGATTTAAAGATGTCATGATTAGACCAAAACGTTCTACATTAAAAAGCAGATCGGAGGTTAGTTTAGAGCGCAGTTTTAAATTTCTACATAGCCCTTTAACTTGGACAGGCATTCCAATTATTGCTGCAAACATGGATACTGTAGGAACTTTTGAAATGGCTAAAGCTTTATCTAAAAAAAATCTATTCACAGCCATACACAAACATTATTCAGAGAATGAATGGTCTGAATTTATTTCTAATACCTCAGAGAATGCCTTAAATTATATTGCAGTAAGTACCGGCATAAGTGAGCAAGATTCTATAAAATTAGCCGCTATAATTACAGCTAATCCTCAAATAAAATTTATATGTATTGATGTTGCTAATGGTTATTCTGAACATTTTTCAAACTTTGTGAAACAAACACGCGAACTTTATCCAGAGAAAGTTATAATTGCAGGTAATGTTGTTACTGGCGAAATGGTTGAAGAACTTCTTCTTTCTGGTGCCGATATTGTTAAAGTTGGTATTGGTCCTGGTTCTGTTTGTACTACGCGTGTAAAAACAGGAGTAGGCTATCCGCAACTCTCTGCTATTATTGAATGTGCCGATGCTGCTCATGGTTTAGGCGGACAAATAATTAGCGATGGAGGTTGCTCCTCTCCAGGTGATATAGCAAAAGCATTTGGTGCTGGTGCCGATTTTGTGATGCTTGGTGGCATGCTTGCTGGACATAATGAAAGTGGTGGAGACATTGTAGAACGCGATGGAAAGTCTTTCCGAAAGTTTTACGGTATGAGCTCCTCAACAGCTATGGAAAAACATGTTGGTGGAGTAGCCGATTATAGAGCTAGTGAAGGTAAAACAGTAGAAGTACCATATAAAGGTTCTGTAGAAAACACGCTCCAAGATATTTTAGGTGGGTTAAGAAGTACCTGTACTTATGTAGGGGCTGCACGTTTAAAAGAACTAACTAAACGCACCACTTTTATTAGAGTTAACGAACAAGAAAATAGAGTCTACAATACATAGTTTTAGTTTTAAACATACTTTATTATTACAGAAACGCTATTGTTAATATAAAAATACATAAGCCAAAAATCATCAAATTATCATTTTTAAGAAACAATATTTAAAATCTTATAAATATTTAAAAAGAGGGATTCTCTTTTAATAACAAAAGTCTTAAAGCTATAAAAATAGCTTATTTTTATGTTAATATATTTTGCTTAATTCATTCTAAAAAACACAATTTATGGCGTTAAAAATTGTAATTTCTCACAAAACAACATACAAATACGATAGACCTGTATCTCTATCACCACATATTTTCAGATTACGTCCTGCACCACATAGTAGAACACCAATTGAAGCTTATTCAATTAAAATAACTCCAGAAAATCAATTCTTTAATTGGCAACAAGATCCTTTTGGAAATTATTTAGCACGATTAATTTTTCCAGAAAAAACAACAGAACTATCTATTGATGTTGAAATTATAGCCGATTTAAAAACCATAAATCCATTTGATTTTTTTGTTGAAGAGTATGCTGAAGAATATCCGTTTACTTACAACGAAACCACAAAGAAAGAACTACTACCCTATTTAGAAATTACAGACAAGGGTAAGTTATTAGAAGATTTTATTAAAACTATAGATTATACGCCTAGAAAAACCATCTATTTTTTAATTGATATTAATAGAAAAATATATGAATATTTAAACTATAACATCAGGATGGATCCTGGTGTGCAAACTTGCGAAGAAACCTTAGAACAAAAAAACGGTTCTTGTAGAGATTACGCTTGGTTATTTGTACAAACACTTCGTCATTTAGGTTTTGGAGCACGCTTTGTTTCGGGATATTTAGTACAATTAAAATCTGATGAAAAATCGTTAGATGGTCCTTCTGGTCCTGAAGAAGATTTTACCGATTTACATGCTTGGGCTGAAGTATATTTACCTGGAGCTGGTTGGATAGGTTTCGATGCCACATCTGGTTTATTAGCTGGCGAAGGTCATATTCCTTTAGCCTGTACACCTTCATTTGAAAGTGCTGCTCCTGTTTCTGGAGCCACAGATATTTGTGAAACAGAATTTGAATTTGAGAATTCTGTAAAACGAATTTTTGAATCACCTAGAGTTACCAAGCCTTATACAGAACAACAATGGAACGCTATTCATAAACTAGGTTTTAAAGTTGAAAAACAACTAGAAAAAGGCGATGTACGCCTTACCATGGGTGGTGAACCTACTTTTGTTTCTATTGATGATATGGAAGCTCCTGAATGGAATACGGATGCCGATGGCCCTCATAAAAGAGCCTTAGCTAAAGATTTATCTACCAAACTATATGATGAATTTGCCAAAGGTGGTATTTTACACCAAGCGCAAGGTAAATGGTATCCTGGAGAGCCTTTACCACGTTGGTCTATCGAGTTATGCTGGCGAAAAGACGGTAGAAACATATGGCACAATAAAAACCTATTTGCTTTATTTTCTGAAAATACGGAAATCCCAAAAGATGCCGATAAAAAATTCTTAGAAACTCTTACAAAGTATCTAGGAATAACCAATAAGCATTTGGTTCCTACCTATGAAGATGCCTTTTATTTTATGTGGGAAGAAGGCAAATTGCCAGTAGATATCGATCCTACAAAAGATGACGGTGCTTTATTAGTAAAAAACAAGTTAAAAGAAATTTTAAACGATGGTAAATCTAAAACGGTTGGTTATGTTTTACCATTAAATAACTCCATGGGAACTTGGTATACTTCTGATTGGAGTTTTAGAAGAAACCACTTATTCCTAATCCCAGGTAACTCCCCTATTGGTTTACGTTTGCCATTAGATTCTTTAATTAGAAAGCCTGAACACGGTGAGTTTCCTAAATACGATCCCGATAATTTTTCAACCAAAGGAAGACTCCCTAGTTTTAAAAAAATAGCTAAAGAACGCTATCAAGATATTGAAACAAATGGAGCAAAAGACACAACGAATAATTATTTTATAAGAACGGCTTTATGTGCTGAAATTAGAGATGGAAAGCTTCACCTGTTTTTACCACCGGTAGATTCGGCTGAAATATTTTTAGATTTAATAGCTTCTATTGAAGCTACGGCGAAAGAACTTAACATCCCTGTTGTTTTAGAAGGTTACGATCCGCCTAAAGACCACAGATTAGAATCTATGAAAATAACACCAGATCCGGGTGTTATAGAAATAAATGTTCATCCAGCAAAAAACTGGGAAGAGCTTGTAAATAATACGTTAACATTATACGAACACGCTAAAAAATCGCGTTTAGGAACCGAAAAATTCATGCTTGATGGCAAGCATACAGGTACTGGTGGTGGAAACCACGTTACATTGGGAGGATTAACTCCTGCCGATAGTCCGTTGCTTCGTAAACCAAGTTTACTAAGAAGTTTACTTACCTTTTGGCAACACCACCCTGGACTTTCATACTTATTTTCTGGAGCATTCATTGGTGCTACCAGTCAAGCACCTAGAATTGATGAGGCGCGTATGGAAAATCTATACGAGTTAGAAATTGCCTTCAGTCAAATTCCTAAAAATGGTGAAGTACCGTTTTGGTTAACCGATAGATTGTTCCGTCATTTATTAACAGATTTAACAGGAAATACACACCGTGCAGAATTCTGTATCGATAAATTATACTCACCAGATTCTTCATCAGGAAGGTTAGGAATTTTAGAGCTTCGTGCGTTTGATATGCCACCGCATCCACAAATGAGTTTGATGCAAAACCTTCTAGTTAGAACATTAGTAGCATGGTTCTGGAAAAAACCATATGAACATGATTTGGTTCGTTGGGGCACAGAATTACATGATAAATTCTTAATTGAACATTATGTAAGAGAAGATATTAAAGATATTGTAGATCAACTTAACAGAGCTGGTTATCCGTTTAAAGAAGATTGGTTCGATCCTTTCTTCGAGTTTAGGTTTCCGCTTCACGGAATGGTTGAAATTAATAATATTCATTTAGAATTACGTGCAGCTATAGAACCTTGGAATGTCTTAGGTGAAGAAATGACTGGTGGTGGTACTGCCCGTTATGTAGATTCGTCTGTAGAACGCATACAAGTAAAAGTTGCTCATTTTATTGAAGATCGTTTTGTACTTACCTGTAATGGTGTTAAAGTACAATTAAATAGCACTGGCGTTAAAGGCGAATATGTTGCAGGTATACGATATAAAGCTTGGAACCCTTATTCATCATTACATCCAACTATTGATCCAGATACACCGTTAGTGTTTGATATTGTTGATACCTGGAACAAACGTTCTATTGGTGGTTGTACCTATTATGTAGCACATCCTGGAGGACGTTCGTATGATAGCTACCCGATAAACAGTTTTGAAGCAGAATCTAGAAGAATCAATCGTTTCTGGGAATTTGGTCACACACAAGGTAATATTACCGAAAAAGAAATTATAAATCAAGATAGTACAGGAGCAAAAACAGTAAAAAAACAAGGAAGTTCTAAAAAGTTCAGCTATAAAGAGCTCCCTATTAATTTTGAATTCCCATATACACTCGATTTAAGAAAAAAATAGCATACCTTTATTAATACATGATTACAGATAGTAATATATTATTTAAAAATTATTTTTCTAATGCCAAAAAATACGATGAGGTATTGAAACCTGATATGTCCATAAATTCTAATTGGGAAAAATTACTTGGTAATCTTAAACAAATTGGAAAAGACAATTTATTAGCCAAACAAAATGAAATTGATTGGCTTATGGACGAAAACGGTGTAACATACAATGTTTATAACGATCCTAAAGGCATGCAACGTACATGGGATTTAAACATTGTACCTTTTATTGTCCATCAAAAAGAATGGGAAACCATTGAAAAAGGCATCACCCAACGTGCCGAATTAATAAACTTAATTTTAAAAGATATTTACGGAGAGCGTAAGCTTATAAAAAACGGAATCATTCCTCAAGAAGTTATTTTTGCACATCGTGGTTTTTTAAGGCAATGCGACCAAATTCAATATAAAACAGCTAAAAATTTATTGGTTTATTCGGCAGATTTAGCTCGAGGACCAGACGACCGAATGTGGGTTGTAAGCGACAGAACACAAGCACCTTCTGGCATGGGTTATGCTTTAGAAAACAGATATTCATTAAGTAGAGTGGTTCCTAATATGTTTCAAGATATTAATGTGAAACAACCTTCTCAGTTTTTTTATGAGTTTAATCAAATGCTTATTGAAGCTGCGCCACAAAACAAAGAGAATCCTAATATTGTAATTTTAACACCGGGACCGCATAACGAAACTTATTTTGAACATGCTTATATGGCTTCATTTTTAGGTTATCCGCTAGTTACTGGCAACGATTTAGTAGTTAGAAACGGTAAACTTTGGATGAAAACTTTAAAAGAACTCAAACAAGTTGATGTTATTTTAAGACGTGTAGACGATGTGTTTATGGATCCGTTAGAACTTCGAGAAGATTCCTATTTAGGCGTTGCTGGTTTATTAGATGTGGTTAGAGAACAACAAGTAGCTATTGTAAACCCTGTAGGTAGTGGTATTTTAGAAAACTCTGGCCTTATTCCTTTTATGAATGTTATTTGTAAATATTTCTTTAAAGAAGATTTAATATTACCCCAAATAGCCTCTTGGTGGTGCGGACAAAAAAAAGAACGCGATTATGTGCTCACTCATTTAAAAGATTTAGTTGTTAAACGTATTGACCGTTCTAATAGAGAAAACATTTTTTTCTGCGAATTTCTAGATACCAAAGCTTTAAACGCGTTAAAAAGAGAAATTCGTTTATCTCCTTATAAATTTGTTGCTCAAGAAAAAATATCATTTTCTACAGCTCCCAACCTTGTTGAAGACACTTTAGAACCTCGAAAAATTATGTGCCGCACTTTTGCTATTGCTAAAAACGATAGTTATAGTGTTATGCCTGGTGGATTAGTTCGTGTTGCTGCCGAACGCGAAAACTTATTTGTTTCCAATCAACGTGGAGGCATTAGTAAAGATTTTTGGGTAGTTTCAGACGATACACAAACCAATATTCAAAATTATTCATGGGATAGTTCTTGTAGAATTTCCATTTCAGACATTAATGATTTACCTAGTAATACAGCCGAAAACCTGTACTGGTCTGGGCGTTATTTAGGTAGAGCACTCGTTACAGCACGTTACTTACGTATGGTGCTGAATAGAATGAATAATGTAGAATATAACGACCGAAATGAATCAGAAAGTTTGGTATTCTTGTATCAATCTATCACACATATTACATCTACATTTCCTGGTTTTGTTGGTAAAGGTTCCGAAGAGCTTTTAAAAAATCCGCTTAAAGAAATCATTTCTTTAATCATGGACGAAAACAGACCTGGAAGTTTTGCACAAACCTTTTCTAGCTTTAACAATGCCTATTATTCTTTACGAAGTTTATGGTCTAAAGATATGTGGCGTGTTTTTGATGGTATAAAAAAACAATGGCGAAAATTTAAAGAAGAAGATGATTTTACAATTGCTAATCTTTCTAAATTATTAGACCGTATTATTACACGTTTAATTGCCTTTATGGGACTTATTGAAGAAAGTATTTTGGTAAACCAAGGTTTGCTACTGTATTTCATAGGTTTACAGTCTGAACAAGCCATGATGAATGTTGCTAAATGCCGATCTTTACTTGTTTTTAACCTTGATGAACATACACAGTATGACATTTTAGAATCCTTACTTACAAGTCATGAAAGCTTAAATATTTATAGATACAGTTACCGTTCTTATTTAAATATTGAAAATGTTATTAATTTAATTTTACTAGATAAAGAGTATGCAAAATCTTTAACCTATCAAATTAGACGCATACAAAAAGATATAGACCGATTACCTAATTCTGAAAACTCTGAGCGTGTTTCTATTTGTAAAAAACATATTTCTGAAGCCTATACCAAAATTCAAAATTTAGATATCAATGCGCTTTTAGAATTAAATGACGATAAAACATTAAGACAAAACCTTGATGATACTTTAGCAGAATTAAGCGATTTATTACACGAAACCTCTTTAGCGGTTTCCGATACCTATTTCAATCATGCTTACCAACAAAAACAATTGGTAAATCAAAATTTCCCGCTTTCTTAACATGACCTTTCAAATATTTCATACAACCAGTTATAATTATGAAAGTGGCGTTACTTTTTGCCATAACATAGCGACTTTAAAACCTAAAGATATGCTTGGACAAAAGGTTTTAGACTACCGTTTAGAAATAAGCCCTACGCCTACCGAATTTTCAGAGAAATTAGATTTTTTTGGTAATACTGTTACGCGGTTTTCTATACAAAAACATCATAAAAAACTAGAAGTAACGGCTTTTAGTAAAATAGAAAGAGATGCCAGTTTAGAACCTAATATTTACGAGTCTGAAACAGGAAAAAGTATTACTTTAAAAGAAGCTTTAGCAAGCTTAAAAAAACCAGACCCTGAATTATTAGATATAAAACAATTTATATTAGAATCTATTTTGGTAGCTAAAATTACACCAGAAATTAGAGCCTATGCCGAAGTATCTTTTAAACCAGATCGTTCTATATTTGAAGCTGCTTACGAGCTTATGCAACGCATTTATACCGAATTTGAGTTTAACACCCAAGTAACCAATGTTGCAACGCCTATTCACGATGTTATAAAACAAAAAAAAGGTGTTTGTCAAGATTTTGCACAAATTGCTATTGCTTGTGTGCGTTCGGTTGGTTTGCCTGCCAGATATGTAAGTGGTTATATTGAAACCTTACCGCCTCCAGGAAAAGAAAAATTAGTTGGTACAGATGCGTCTCATGCTTGGTTTTCCTTATACATACCTAGTTTTGGCTGGGTAGATTTCGACCCTACTAACAACCAAATACCAAAAAACCAACACATAACAGTATCATACGGACGCGATTATTACGATGTACCACCACTAAAAGGTGTTATTTACAGCACCGGTAAAAACAAAATGCATGTAGCCGTAGATATTAGACCTGCTACTGATAGTTAAAAAGGTACTATTTTGTTTTATAAATAACTCCTTTATTTCCTTCAAAATCAAAGTCTCTATTATATTCAAGTCCAATTTTCTCAAGTACTCTAATAGAAGCTTTGTTTTCTGTCATTGCTCGACCTACAATTTCGTGTAATTTTAGTTTGTTAAGTCCATACTCAACACATGATTTAGCAGATTCAGTCGCATATCCTTTATTCCAATGTTTTTTAAAAAATCGGAATCCAATATCATATTCATTTAATTCTTCAGAGAATTTAAGTCCACACCAACCTAAAAACTCATTATTTTCTTTATTAATTACTGCCCATCTTCCTAATCCGAATTTTTTATAATGGTCATAATTTTCTAAAAATAATTTTGAACTATTCAAATCAACAAAAGGCTTATCTCCTGTATATTTTAAAACGTCTTTATCTAGATTTAGATGATAAAAAAATCTGCGTCGTTAACAATTAATTCCCTCAAATAGAGTCTCTCAGTTTCTATAATTTTATTCATTCTTTATTTCGAGAGTTAGTTTTTTAGCTTAAATATAAAATTTACATATAATATTAGTGACGTGTTTAAGCACTAATTTAGTAAATAGAAACTTATATGCAGGATTTTCCAAGTAGGCTAGAACTAGTCATTAATTTTTTGCTTTATTTGTAACAGTTACTTTTTATATATTCCACTTTTAAGTTCTAGTTTACCACTTTTTAAATGCGTCAAGAGATTCAATAATTTTAGTTTTGTAGTGTTACCCATAAGAACATTTAGCCCTATATTTGGTAGCCCAGATTCTTTTAATATTGCGAGAAATATGTCAAAAAAATCAATTCCTGCTTGGGTTTGATTTATAGATTCCTTTTTCGTTAATCCAAGTTCTATTAAAAGTTTATCCATTTCTTCTGCCTTAAACAAGAAACTATGGTCAGCTAAACTAGCCCAAGGCATAGGATAATTAATTTCATCATTTCCTTTTTTTAGAATCTCATAAAACAGAAAATAGCCATCCGTTTTTAAAACTCTATTAATTTCTGAATAGAATTTTTTTTTATTCGGAATATTCATTTGTACGTGTTGTGTCCATACAACATCAAAAGTGTCGTCGTCGAAAGGAAGTTCGGTAGCGTCTCCCTGAATGAAAGTTGTTTTGTTTTTTAAATTAACAAGTTCTGATAGTTTAGTAGCTGTCCGTATATATTCATTACTTAAATCTATTCCTGTAGTTTGACAATTGTATTCATCTGCAAGCATTCTGCAAGGTCCTCCTAAACCACAACCTACATCAAGAACATCTAATCCGTTAATGTTAATACTATTGGCAAGTTCTTTAGATACAGAAGCGCCTCGAACATGAAACTCATCAACACCAGAAATATCAGACCTTTTTACATTACTTAAAGCAATATTTTGTTTCTTTAGACGGTTGACTATGTCTTCATAAAGTCCTTCTTTTAAATAATGCTTTTCTATACTTTGATTTAAACTATTCATTCAATTTTATGTACATAATTGCTTTAATTATTGCCAACTGTTGTGCATATGCAAAATGTGACTTTGTGTACGAGGATTTTCCGTAGGAAAATCAGAGAGGCCAAATAAGCACTAACCTTTAGATTTAGTAATAAAATTAAGCATTATTTTTCATACTTTGTTGTCCATCGTTTTTTATTTTGATAGAACAGATTCCGCTAATGATAAGAAGAATATAAAAAAGGTAATGAAATAGATTATTCCTAATTTTTTCGCTAATGAAATTATTTTTCTGTCTTTCTTTGATAAACCATACATTTTATTTGTGTTCATTCCTTGCGAAATCCAAAACTCAAACAATTCATCGTTTCTTGATTTCAATATCAGTATTTTAATCATAATAATAGCCAAAATCAATATCAATAGTCCTCTGAATATCATTTAGTCAGTTTAATTAAATTAGTCAATTTTTTTGTCAATTGTCAGAAGTTAAAATTGTGCACAACGGTTGTGTATAAGAATAATGCGGTTTTAAGTCCGAGGGTTTTCCACAGGAAAATCAGATGCTAGCAAACAGATCAACTACCAAACTCTTGAACTAAAATAAACAATATTTTTTACATGGTGTTGCGTATATTTTTTCTTTTTGAATTCGATATCTTTCTACTATTTAACTTCAAAATCACTAAATATAATTTGTATACTTAAACCACCATAAACAGTTTCAAAATAATTTCCTCTACACTTTATTTCAGTAGGATAGTGATAAGTTTCGTCATATGTTATAGTAAATTCAGCACCTTTCATATTACTTTGATTAGAATTAATGATATCTTCATAATAAGCAGTACACCATTCTATGTAATGAAAAACATCACCAATAGTTCCATAATAAGTAAGCTCTTCTATTGGATTGTTCGTTGCATATCCAGATTGGATAAATATTGTGTCTAATACCTTATTTTTAATAACACTAGTTAATTTTGGTTGACCACCAATAGAGGTTGAAAAGTATTCTTGGGAAAATGTATAATCCAAAATTTCATTTTCTGCCCATAATTGTCGATTTTTTTCAAAAGTTTTTTGGTCAAAATATAGACCAGTAAAATCATCTGAATCGTCAGAATTGCTGCATGAAATTAATAGAAATGAGATTGATAATAATAATATTTTTTTCATAACTGTTTTTTATAAGTTCATCTATTTATTAGATGTTCAAATCATAGTTTGGTTGCGTTAAATTACACACAACTTGTTATATAATAACCACTACTACTCATATTCTGTAAATAAATTAGAACTAGTGAGTGATTAAGCGTACTTATAATGTAAAGATAAAACTTTACAATAAACCACGTATTTTATTACAAAAAAAATATTAAACAGTTATTAACTTTCCAACAGAACCTGTTTCTTCTGGCACCAATTCATATATAAAATCTGGTTTAAGAAGTTTTTCTTCGTTTCGGTGCGATACATATAAAATGGCTGTAGTACTTTCTGTAGCTATTTTATTGACTAATTCAGCGAATATTTCGGCATCGGCATCATCAAGTCCGTTAGTAGGTTCATCTAAAATAAGTAATGGCGGTTGCTTTACCATAGCTCTAGCAATTAATACCAAGCGTTTATGACCATCAGATAAAAACTGAAAACTCTTATCTTTTATATGGTACATATTTAAAATGCGCAACCATTGATGTGCTATTAAAATTTGTCTATCCGATGGAAATTTATAAAGCCCGATAGAATCTAGAAACCCTGAAATAATCATGTTTTCAATAGAATCTGAACGCATAAAGCCTCGTAACATTTCAGAAGAAAAATAACCAATGTTTCTTTTTATTTCCCAAACACTTTCTCCACTCCCCTTTTGCATACCAAACAATACCATATCTTGCATAAAGCCTTTTGGGTTATCGCCAGTAATTAAGGTTATCAAGGTGCTTTTTCCCGATCCGTTTGGCCCTATTAATTGCCAAAATTCTCTTGGTTTAATATCCCAACAAATATTATTTACAATAGCACGGTTTCCATAACTAACTGTAACATTATTGAGTTTTACTAAGCTTTCCATATTAGCATCAATAAAATTGTATGCTGGTGGTAAATCTTCAATAAATATCTTTGTATCTAAAGGTTTTTCAACCTTGTTAAGCGTTTCTAATTTACCTGCTTGCCATTTATAAATAGCATCTATAAATGGTAACAAATCGCGTTTTCTGTTGGTAATTTGTATAATTAAAACGTTTCGACTTAAATTTTCTAAAGTCTTTTGAATGGTTTGTTGTGCTTCTACATCCAGACTATCAAAAACATTATCAACTATTATGTATTCTGGATTTTGAGCAATTATATGGTTTAATAAGGCTTTTTTACGTTCGCCTTGAGACGAATTTTTTAAACTATTTTTAGTTTGCGTGGTTACATCAAAATGACCGTAACGTGTTTCGTTTAAAATAAATTTATTTAAAGCTATTTCTGAAAACAGTGCGCCTTTTAAATTTGACAAATCACTTACTAAAGCTTGTTTTTGAATGCTTTCAAGAAGCTTCTTTTTATCGTCCTTATTAGAAATGTAAATGGCTGTATGAGTATTCAAAAATTTAATCTTTTAATTGAATTTCAAATTTACAAAAACAAAAAACCTTTAAACATATTTCATGCTTAAAGGTTTTAATATTTAGATTCCCGTTTTCACGAGAATGACAAATTCAACGGAAACTCCAAGGCATAGCCTAGGAGTGTTTCTTTTAAACTATAAATCTTTTGTATGATAAGCAACTAAACCTTCAATAGGTCTGCGTTCAAAATTTCCAACTGTAAAGCCCATTTCTTCTGCAACTTCTTTAATTTCGTCTTGTGCGAAATACGCAATAGAACCAGCAAAGTGCACAGGTACTGTTTTTAATTCTTCTTTATATTGAAAAATCATAGAGTTTGTAAACAAACGAATTCCTTTTTTTATAAGCTCAATAGTATACGGTGAATCTTTATGTAAAAACATAAATTCGGCAAAATTTGCTAAATAAGCATTAGGATTAGGTTGTTTATATAAGTTATACTTTATATAGTCAGATTCCATATTAAACTTACTACCAAAAGCTATTTTAACATCTTCTGGCATATGATTAAAATAATAATCTCTAATAAGTTGCTTACCGTAATAATTACCAGAAGCATCATCCATAAGTGTATAACCTAAAGAGTTTACGCGTTGGTGTACCATTTCGCCATCATAATAACTACAATTAGAGCCTGTACCTAAAATACAAACAACAGCAGCTTCTTTAGGATGGTTAATTGTTGAATATACAGCAGCCAACGTATCTTCGTTAACTTCTACATGTGCATTAGCAAATATATCTTGTAAAACACCTTTTAATAATTCATTAGGCTTTTCTGTACCACAACCTGCTCCATAAAAAAAGACGTGTGTAACTTCTTTTCTATGACTCTTTAAATGCTTGTTGCTTTTAATTATTTTATAGAGTTTCTTTTCAGATAAAATAGCAGGGTTAAGCCCTTTTGTACGCATTTTTTCTAATAACTGGTTTCCATTATTATCTACGGCAATCCAATCGGATTTTGTTGAGCCACTATCAACAATTAAAATCATAAGCTTGAAAATAAAAAAACTCCACAAAATATACAATTAATGTATATTCTTGTGGAGTTTTAAATTAATAATATATTAAAGAGATCCGATATGTTGAGCTAAATCAATTAATTTAGTTGAGTAACCAAACTCATTATCATACCAAGAAACTAATTTTACAAAACCGTCATTTAATGCCATACTTGCGTTAGCATCAAAAGTACTTGTTTTAGGCTCAGACACGAAATCTTGAGATACAACACCTTCTTCAGTATATCCTAAAACACCAGCTAATTCTCCTTCAGAAGCCTCTTTTAAAGCAGCTTTAATTTCAGCCCAAGGAGCTGGTTTTTCTAAACGACATGTTAAATCTACAACAGATACATCAACAGTAGGAATTCTGAAAGCCATACCAGTTAATTTCCCGTTTAATTCAGGAATTACTTTTCCAACAGCTTTAGCTGCTCCAGTTGAAGCAGGTACAATATTGTTTAAAGAAGCACGACCTAATCTGTAATCTTTTCTAGAAACACCATCAACAGTAGATTGTGTAGCAGTTGCAGCGTGAACTGTAGTCATTAAACCTTCAGCAATTCCGAATTTATCGTTAATTACTTTAGCTAATGGCGCTAAACAGTTAGTAGTACAAGATGCGTTAGAAACAATAGTATCAGCAGCAGTAATATCTTTATGATTCACTCCCATTACAAACATTGGTGCATCAGCAGATGGTGCAGAAATAGCAACCTTTTTAGCTCCAGCAGTAATATGCTTTTGAGCACCTTCTAAGTTTGTGAAGATACCAGTACAATCTAAAACAACGTCTGCTCCAATAGCATCCCATTTTAAATCTTCTGGGTTACGTTCAGCAGATACACGTATTTCATTTCCGTTAACTATTAAGTTTCCGTTTTTTGTTTCGATAGTTCCATCAAATTGTCCGTGAACAGAATCATATTTTAATAAATAAGCTAAATGATCTACATCTAACAAATCGTTAATTCCTACTACTTCAATATCATTTGATCTTGAAGCTGCTACTCTAAAAGCAATTCTACCTATTCTACCAAATCCGTTAATTCCAATTTTTAATTTTGACATATTCTTGTTTATAAATGTTAAGTGCTCATGATGTCTGAGACACGCAATAATTCTAAGTTTATTTTTGTTTTCCCTTTGATAGCATTATCTAAAGGTGTTAATTCCATTTTATTATTTATAAGTCCAACCATAAAAGTGGTTTTTCCTTCTAATAAAGATTCTACAGCTTTTACGCCCATTCTACTAGCTAAAACACGATCAAAGCAAGAAGGTGCTCCACCACGTTGCATGTGTCCAAGCACTGAAACTCTAACATCATAACCTTCCATGTTTTCATCAACATATTCTTTTAGCTCAAAAATATTTTTACCTATTTTATCCCCTTCTGCAACCACTACTATACTAGACGATTTCCCTGATGTTCTACTTCTATTTAAAGAATCTACAAGTCTATCTAGACCTAAATCTTCTTCAGGAATTAGAATTTCTTCAGCACCACCAGCAATACCTACATTAAGTGCTATATGCCCTACATCGCGCCCCATAACCTCTATAAAGAATAATCTGTTGTGCGAACTTGCAGTATCACGAATTTTATCTATAGCGTCAACTACCGTATTTAAAGCGGTATCAAAACCAAGTGTATGAGAGGTTCCTACAATATCATTATCAATAGTACCTGGAATTCCCATTACAGGAAAATCAAATTCTTGGTTAAAAATCATGGCTCCTGTAAATGTTCCGTCACCACCAATAACTACCAATCCATCAATTTCTGCTGCTACTAGTTTTTCAAATGCTTGTTGTCTTCCTTCTTTGGTTCTAAAAGCTTTGGATCTAGCCGATTTTAAAATAGTACCACCTTTATTGATAATACCTCTTACGCTACGGGCATCCATAACTTTAAAATCGCCTTCCATTAAGCCTTCATAACCTCTGTAAACAGCAACGCATTCAACTTCATGATATGCACATGCTCTAACTACAGATCTTATGGCTGCATTCATACCTGGAGAATCTCCTCCAGATGTTAAAACAGCAAGTTTTTTTATTGTTCTTGGCATTAAATTCTAATATTTTAAGGTAAAATTACTAAACAAAAACTATAAAACGATAGCATTTATCATATTTTAATATGACATGCTAAACTATAACGTTTTAGTTAATAAAAAAAATGAATTGTTGAAGTATTGATATAAAATATAGGCTTAAAACAACAATTTATTTATCTGAAACGGTCTTTGTAGTAATAAATTCAGGGAATGCACTTTCACTTTCTTCGTCAGGTTTATCTTTAATAACTTCCTCTTTTTTAGATTTTTTAAAAAACCTTTGAAGTAATTCTTTAAAAGTATCAAAATCTACATTATATGAAAGTCCTATACCTTGTGTATAGCCTATAGCCTCTCCAAAATTTCTAATGCTATTTTCTCTATTGAATACTTTTGCCGTTAAGGTGCCTTCTTCATTTAATAAAAAGTCTATTTCAACATCACCTGCAACTACAGTTTCACTAGCCCCACCTACAGGAACACCTACTTTACCGTTTATAATAACACGATCGCTTATCTGAGTTTGTAACGTTACTCCAACCCTATCGTCGGTTTGATAGTCTGGCCTGTTTTGTCCTGCTTCGTAATTTAAACCTACATTAAATTTTCCATCGCTATTTGAGAAAATACCGTTTACTATACCGTTTAAACGTTCTGCAATAGTTCCTGAAAAATTCAGTTCGTTAAGTCCACCTGAAAACGAGCCTGTTGAGACTAAATAAAGCGCTTGATTTTGTCTGTCATCTGGAGATTCTAAACGATATTGAAGCTCTGATTTAATAGTTGAATTTACATTAGGAAACTCAAAACTAAATTCAGGATCAGGTTTTTCTAAATCGCCTGTTAAAGCAATATTTAACTCTACTGGAATACTCCTATTAATAGGGTTATCAAGTAATGGCGACGGATTAGCCTGAGTTTTATAAATAGCTAACATATCTATTTTTGCTTTTAAAGGATCTCCTTCCCAAGCAATAGTACCACCCGGTTGTACTATGAATTCTTTTTGTACCAAACCACCATAAGCGAAATTATAAACCCCTTCAAAAACAGAGAAATCTCCCCACATATTAAATTTACCAGTAGTATTTATTTCTACTAAAAGTCCTCCAACACCTCGACCTTTTAAAGAATGCCCTGTGTTTTTATCAATAATAATTTCAACTTCAGCATCTTGCGTTACATCTAAATCAAAATCTAATTCTAAGCCCCTTATATCATTTATTATAAAATCTGAGCCTCTTTTTCTAGCTAACTTTTGCTCCTTAGTAAGGAAGTTTATAAATGTATTATCGCCAAAAGACTCAGCATCATTTAAAGGTATTTTAAATACTGTTCCTTTTTTTGTTTCACCAGCTACACTAATTACAAGTTGATCTGTTGGTCCATATATACTGGCTCTACCACCAATAAAACCTGTACCATAATACAACGCATCTTCTGCATCTTTGGTGTCTAAAACTAACAACCTTGGTGTTATTAAATCTAGGCCTAAACTCCAGTTAGAAAAATTAACATGACTTAATGCGCCTTTTAATTCTCCCTTTGTTTTGTGCTTTGTATCTGTTAACTGTATTTTATTAAATATGAAACTTTGATTTTTAAGTGTCACTGATGCTTTATCTGCAAAATCATAATCTACATTTAAATATGGAATTCCTAATCCTGATTTATTTAAAATAAGATTACCATTAATATCTGGATGATTAAGGTTACCTATTACTTTTGCTTTTCCTGTAACAATCCCCCTAATATCAGTTAACACATCTTCTAACAAGGGGTTTAAAGGAAATAAATTAAAGTCATCAAATTCTAAATCGACATCAATACTCGCTTTTTTTCCAATAAGACCTATATCTCCTTTAGCAGAAAAAGACTTTAAAACATCGTCTTTTATATGAGCATCTACGTTATAAGTGGTTAATGTTTTATTTCCAGTTATAGTAGCATCAAATGAACCCAAAGGAAAATTATTTACCTTAAAATCATCAATAACAATTGTTGAATTGGGCAAATAATTTCCGTTTTGTTGTAATATATCTAGCTTTCCGTTAACATTTCCTGCCAAAGACAAGCTATCTATATCTGGTGTTATATTAGATAGGTTAACATTTTTAAAATTAAGCTTTAAATCTTTTTGAGTAGAATCTTTTACAAAGCCAGAAAGCTTAATTTCTTCATTGTTATGGTTTATTTTAAAACCATCAATTTTAAAAGAACTTAACGCCTTATCAAATGATATTTTATTGAATCGATCTTTATTTTCATTAATAAACCACTTATTATCTTTTAAAGTAA
Source organism: Thalassobellus citreus (assembly GCF_044385915.1). Taxonomy (NCBI): domain Bacteria; kingdom Pseudomonadati; phylum Bacteroidota; class Flavobacteriia; order Flavobacteriales; family Flavobacteriaceae; genus Thalassobellus; species Thalassobellus citreus. Next base: position 211,112 of record NZ_JBISCC010000121.1, read on the forward strand.
CATCTGATTTTTTAAAACCAATTACAGATTCATTTTTCTCATTAATAGTATGATAAAAACTTAAATTAAAACTGTCATTATTTCGTTTCCCACCTTTAAATTCAGACCTCATAAACAAGGTGTCATTTACAGTTACGTTTATTAAATTAAATTTAGAAACATTATAGAATTTAGTTTTTAAACTATCAACTTCTACATAAGTGTTAAAAAGCGGGTTACTATTATCTACCTGAAGTTCGATATTGTTAGCAAAATTATTTGCTACTTTAATTTCGGGAGATTTAAACGTAAGTCTAAACTGTTTCTCGTCGCTCTCTACTCTACCACGAATAAACGTATTTTTTCCTAACTGAATTTCTGGATAAATAACTTCAATAATTTTATTATAAATTTTGAAATTAAAATCGATACTTTGATTGGTTTCAACTTTATGAGGCACATAATTTGTATAAATATGTCCCAAAGAATTTTCGAAAAGTTTCTTTAAATCTTTAAAACGAAAACGTCCTTTTAAATCGCCTTCAATAATATCTGGAGAGTTAATTTCAATATATCTTATATCCTGCGTAAATCTTGATGAAATATCAAATTCATTAAAATAATATGTATCATTTTCATTTTTATAAGATGTATTTCTAAATGATATTTTACCAAAAGCATCATCATAACTACTGGCATTCATATTCATTTTCACAGTACTTTTGAAAATAGAAATACTATCTTTTTTAACAAAATTTAATGTGTTTAAATTAGCATAATCAACTTGAGCTTCGAAATCGTATTTATTTACTTGCTCTGAAAAATCTACCAAGCCATTAAAGTTCAGTCTTAAGTTTCTGTCGTTTGCTATTAAGTTCCCATCAAATATATTGTTACGAACATTTCCAGCTACCTTAACTCCTGTATAATTATAATTATTATACTCAATTTCAAACACATCGCCTTTAACCTGTGTATTAACATTTTCTGCTAAAAACCCATTGCCTTTTACATCAAAATTTAAAGAGGCTAATCCTATATTTGGTTCATTTAAAAAGGTGCCAAAATCGAATTTTTCAAATATAACTGTACCCTTATATTTGGCATTATCTATATCGTTTATTTTATCAATTTCTAAATCAGAATCAACAAAGCCTAAATCGGTATCTATTTCAATATCTGCAATAACTTTTGATGATGTAACTTGTGAGTTACCTACAATAGTAAACCGCCCTAACCTATCAAACGTTGTTGGTATAGCTTCTCCTAAAACATTTGGTAACAAAGCTTTTAAATCGTTATATGTAGAGGTTAGATTGCTAAAATCGCCATTCATATAAAAATTATGATCTTCTTTATTAAATAAATTTTTAAAATTAATAGTCCCGTAAACCTTCGTGTTTCTACTTGTATTTAATTTTAAACTGCTTACACGTAAATTATTTAATGTGCCTGATAAATTAGCACTAAAATTAGCTTTTTGATTAACGCCAAACTCATTATAAAAAGTATTTAATTCGTCTAATTGAACACTAGAATCAATAAAATTAGCCGCCACAAAAACCTTATCGGTAAAAAACTGTAAATCTTCACGCTTATAAGAGAATTTTAAATTGCCTTTTAAAACCGATTTTGGTGTGTTAATTTCTAAATTATCAAACGTCATCCCGCTTGGTGTGTATGAAAAATCAGTCATTAAATTTTTCGTAACCAATCCTCTACTATCATTAAAAGCCAAAGTATTTATTCGGGTACTTACATCGCTTCCATTAATTAAAAAATTAGTGGCGTTAATGTTTAAATTAGTAAACTCTAATAGTTTGGTAGTTTCTCTATTTTCGTCAGTAAGTCTGAATATTCCGTTATAAATAGAAACATCGCTAGATGATAGCAGGAAACTACTTTTTCCTGTTCTAGGATTGTCATCTTCAAACCTATTAACAAAAACATCTAAATTAGTATCTCTTGAACCTTTATACGTTTTTATATTAAAAACTAAATCGATAATATCAATATCTCCAAAGGTTAATTTCCCATTTATTAAGTTTGGAATATTAATAATAGATGTATTTAATTCGGCAATACTTATAAGTGTATCTTTTTTATAATCTTCAATATATATATTCTTAAGTTCTACATCGCTATTAAATTGTAAACTAACTTTATCTATATTTATATTGGTTTTAAAATCATCGTTAAGAAGCTTTGTTGCATAATTACCTATACTAGTTTGAACAAATGGAATAGACAGTACTAGCACCAAAATGATGAAAAGCAGCAATAAAATGCCAACTATTTTTGATGCTATTTTTAAGATTTTTTTGATACTTTCTAAAATTATAATTTTATTAGGAATAAATGATAAACCCAATATTTAAAACTTTCTTCTAGGATAAACTACTTAAACGATTTATATTTCATTACAAAAATAAATGAGTAGTTTTGTAATTACGAATAAATAGCACTTACAGATGTTTATTCGTTTTCAAAATTAACAATTATTATGCCTAATTCTCATTAATGGGTTCACAAAATATTTATATCTTAGGAATTGAGTCGTCATGCGACGATACAGCCGCTTCTGTAATACATAACGGTAAAATTTTAAGCAATGTTATTGCTACTCAAAAAATACACGAAGAATATGGTGGTGTTGTACCAGAATTAGCTTCACGAGCACACCAACAAAACATTGTTCCTGTAGTGCATCAAGCACTTAAAAAAGCAAACATTACTAAAGAACAGTTACATGCTATAGCCTTTACGAGAGGCCCTGGACTAATGGGGTCTTTACTAGTTGGTACTTCTTTTGCAAAGTCATTGGCTTACGGATTAAACATTCCGCTAATTGATGTCAACCACATGCAAGGACATATTTTAGCACATTTTATAGATGAAGATGGTTTTGAAAAACCACCATTTCCGTTTTTAGCAATGACCATTTCTGGTGGACATACTCAAATTGTTAAAGTTGAAAATTATTTTAACATGACCGTTATAGGTGAAACTATTGATGATGCTGTTGGTGAAGCTTTTGATAAAAGCGGGAAAATTCTTGGTTTAGGATATCCTGCAGGCCCTGAAATTGATAAACGTGCCAAATTAGGAAACCCAAAAGCTTATCAATTTACAAAACCTAAAGTAGATGGCTTGAATTTTAGCTTTTCTGGCTTAAAAACGGCAATTCTTTATTTTATTCAACGAGAAGTTAAAACGAACCCAAATTTTATTAAAGATAACTTAAATGATATTTGTGCATCTATACAATATACTATTATTGGAATTTTAATTGATAAATTAAAACTTGCCACAAAGCAAACAGGCATTAAGCATATTGCTATTGGCGGAGGTGTTTCGGCTAATTCTGGTATTAGACAAGCGCTTAAAGATGGTGAACAAAAATTTGGATGGACAACCTATGTCCCTAAATTTGAATTCACAACTGATAATGCTGCTATGATTGCTATTGTCGGTTATTTAAAATATTTAGAAGGCGATTTTACTGAGCAAGACGTTATGGCTTCTGCTAGGTTGAAAATATAAAAATATGCAGCTATTTTACAATCCAAATATAACCGACTCTACCACTCAATTTACTTTTGATAAAGAAGAAAGTAGACATATTGTAAAAGTATTACGCAAAAGCACTGGAGACACTTTACATATTACAAACGGACAAGGTTGGTTGTTTAATGCCGAAGTTACCATTCCAGACATGAAAAAGTGTATGGTTACTATTGTTTCTAAAACATTGCAACCTAAACGCGATTATAGTTTACACCTAGCCGTAGCACCCACAAAAATGAACGATCGCTACGAATGGTTTTTAGAAAAAGCTACCGAAATTGGTATTGATAACATTACGCCTATTATTTGCGATCATAGCGAACGTAAAATTATCAAAACAGAACGTTTTGAAAAAATTTTACAATCGGCAACAAAACAATCTTTAAACTGTTACATGCCTAAATTAAACACCGCTATTTCGTTTAAAGACTTTATAAAACAAGATTTTAATGGCAATATCTTTATTGCACATTGCGAAGAAACCGATAGAAAATCTTTAAAAAACGAACTAAAACCTAAAACAGATATTACTATTTTAATTGGACCAGAAGGTGATTTTTCAACTAAAGAAATTGAATTAGCACTTCAAAACAATTTTATTCCTGTAACTTTGGGAAACACTAGATTACGCACAGAAACTGCTGCAATTGTAGCTTGCCATAGCGTAGCATTTATAAACGAATAACCATAATATGAAAGCATATTTCATTTTTATATTTTCACTTTTATCTTTAAGCATATTTTCTCAGGAAATAGCACTTTTAAAATATCATGGTGGTGGCGATTGGTATGCAAATCCAACGGCATTAAAAAATTTAATTAGCTTTTGTAACGACCATATTGATACTAAAATAAGCGCAAAACCAGAAACCGTAGAAACAGGAAGTAGCGATATTTTTCAGTATCCGTTTATCCATATGACGGGGCATGGTAATGTGTTTTTTAGCGAAACCGATGCCGAAAACCTTCGCAATTATTTAATCTCTGGTGGTTTTTTACATATTGATGATAATTATGGTTTAAAACCCTATATAACTAAAGAATTAAAAAAAGTATTTCCGAATAAAGATTTAGTAGAATTACCAGCAACTCATCCCATTTTCAACATAGCTTATAAATTCCCTAATGGTTTACCAAAAATTCATGAGCATGATGGCAAACGTCCACAAGCTTTTGGTATTTTCAATAAAGACAGACTCGTTTTACTATTTACTTTTGAAAGCGATTTAGGTGATGGATGGGAAGACCCCGAAGTACATAACGACTCTAATGACGTTAGAGAAAAAGCACTTAAAATGGGTGCTAATATTATTAAATATGTTTTTGAAAATTAAATTATGAAACTGTATTATTATTGTAGTTCGCAATCTTGTAAAAAGACTAACTCGGTTAAAGTTAAATCTAATAATAGATATGATTTAAAAGAAGAAATTGGTATTGAAATAAATGAAAGATGTAAACATTGTGGCAATCATACCAAAAGACATATAAACAGATTACATGCAGAACCTAATAATTTTATAATAATTGCAGGTGTAATTGCTGCAATCTTATTTTCTATCTTATTTTGGGAATTAGGGTTTATCACTACTCTAAGCGGCACACTACCTATAGCTATATGGATGAGTGAAAATAAAAAAGCAAGTACTTTTAACAAATTATTGATTAGAGATTAGCAGACAAATAAACGCATAAACAACTAAATTTATAAACATAACATTGCAACTCACCCACTACAACACTAATTTTAAATCAAAAAAATTCCCAATCACACTTGTTTGCGATAATGTTACTAACGCCCCTAATATTGGTAGTTTATTTAGAATTGCGGATGCTTTTGGTATTGAAAAACTAATACTTTGTGGAGAACAAATAACCATTGGACGAAAAATAACAAAAACCTCTAGGTCTACTGAAAAAGTAGTTAATTATAACATCTGTGAATCAGCTTCAAAAGTTATTCTTGATTTAAAAAAAGATGATTATCAAATCATTTCATTAGAAATAACTAGTGAAAGTATCCCCATACATACATGTCAGTTTTCAACAGAAAAACCAATTGTATTGGTTATAGGTGATGAAAATTTTGGTGTATCAGAAAGCATTTTAAAAATGTCTGATGCTATTATTCATATTAATATGTTCGGACAAAACAGCAGCATGAATGTGGTTCAAGCCACCAACATTGCTTTATATGAAATGACAAAGCAACTTATTTAGCCTCGTTGCATACAAATTATTATATTTACTAAATGAATTCTAAATCCATTTCAAACGGTATTCTAAGAGCTGTCGGCATTATTTTGGGCATTGCCTTAGTATTGTTCTTTTTATATAAAATACAATCGGTTATAGGTTATATAGCAATTGCAGCTGTTATTTCTTTAATTGGTAGACCCATTGTTCTTTTTTTAGAACGCCGATTAAAATTTAAAAACACCCTTGCTGTTATTGTTACCATGGTTGTTTTACTCGGTATTTTCTTTGGATTAGTTGGATTATTTATTCCGTTAGTAGTTAAACAAGGCCATAATTTATCGTTATTAAACATTAATGAATTACAAGGAAACATTGAGGATTTATATATTCAGATTATAGAATATTTTAATATTCATCAAATTGATATTGAGCAGTCTTTAAAAGAATCAAACTTTCTATCTAAAATAGATTACTCTTTAATTCCAGACTTTTTAAACTCTATTATTAGCGGACTTGGAAGCTTTAGTATTGGGTTATTTTCAGTGCTTTTTATCTCATTTTTCTTTTTAAAAGATAGTAGACTTTTTGAAAGTAGCATCATGACTTTTATACCCGATAATAAAGAATCGCGTTGGAAAAAATCATCAGAAAAAATTAAAGATTTATTATCAAGATACTTTGTTGGATTAATTTTTCAAATACTTATTCTCTTCATTATTTATACCATTGGTTTACTTATTATTGGCGTAGAAAATGCGATTGTTATTGCCTTTTTATGTGCATTGCTAAATCTAGTTCCTTATGTTGGTCCGTTAATTGGCGCTTTTTTAATGCTTACATTAACTATGACCAGTAACCTTGGTGAAAGTTTTAGCGATATAATTTTACCAAAAACAATATGGGTATTTGTTGTATTTATGATAGGTCAATTGGTTGATAATTTTGGTAGCCAACCTATTATATTTTCTAAAAGTGTAAAGTCGCATCCGTTAGAAATTTTTCTAGTTATTTTAATAACAGGAATTTTATTTGGCATTATTGGACTTATTCTTGCCATACCAGCTTATACTGCTATAAAAGTTATTTTAAAGGAGTTTTTATCTGAAAATAAAATTGTTCAAAAACTTACTAAAGATTTATAGTTTCACTTGAATACATCAATTTTAAATACTGAAATACAAGAGTTTATAAATAAAAACTTAAATTCAGATATATCATCTTTATTATTAAAAGGCACTAATTTCTCTTCGGTTGAAACCAAAGCTATTATTGAACAAATTGAAGCTAAAAAACGTTGCGAAAAGAAGTTATCGACTTGGTTTCAGTGTAAAAACATATACTATCCTAACAAATTAAATATTGAACAAACATCTTCTGAAATTTCAGCTAAATACAAATCTGAATTAATTCAAGGTGATTCTATAATAGACTTAACAGGAGGTTTTGGAGTCGATTGTTTTTTCTTTTCAAAACGCTTTAAAACAGTTGAACATTGCGAAATCAATGAAACACTTTCCAACATTGTTAACCATAACTACAAACAGTTAAAAGCTAAAAATATTACAACCATTCATGCTGATGGTATTGCGTATTTAAAAACCACTAGCAAGAATTTTGATTGGATTTATATTGATCCTTCAAGACGACATGATAGTAAAGGAAAAGTATTCTTTTTAAATGATTGCTTACCAAATGTACCACAACATTTAGAATTACTTTTTAAGCACTCTAAAAACATCTTAATTAAAACATCGCCCCTACTCGATTTATCGGTTGGTATTAATGAATTAAAACATGTTAAAACCATTCATATTGTTGCTATAAACAATGACGTGAAAGAATTACTTTGGGTTTTAGAAGAGGGTTTTGAAGGAGGAATTTCGATTGAAACGATAAACATTAAAAAAGATAAGAATGATGTTTTTAATTTTTCGTTAGAAAATGAAAAATTGATAGACTCTGAATACAATAAACCACTAGCCTATTTATATGAACCTAATAGTGCTATTTTAAAAGCTGGTGGATTTCATTCCATATCAAATAAGTTAAACGTTTTTAAGCTTCATAAGCATTCGCATTTATATACTAGCGATACACAAATTGATTTCCCTGGTAGAGCTTTTAAAGTTGAAACCATTATAAACTACAACAAAAAGGAAATAAAAAAACTTAACATAACGAAAGCGAATATTACAACAAGAAACTTCCCTGAAACTGTTCAGCAAATTCGTAAAAAATTCAATATTAAAGATGGAAGTGATTCTTTTATATTTTTTACAACAAATACTGATAATGAAAAAATTGTTATTATTTGTACAAAACTATAATGAACAAAAAAAGCCTCACATTTCAGTGAAGCTTTTAAGGTTATTATTTTGGTCTTTAATCTAAATTTTTAACGATATCAATCATAGCAGAAATTTTATTTTCTTCTTCTTCGATATTACCTCCATAACCCACAACTTTAAAACGAATATTTCCTTTTTTATCTATAATAAACTTAACAGGAATCCCTTTCACATTAAAAGCATTTGCTACAACATCAGTTCGTTTAGTAGTAGACTTTGTATCTATATACATATCAAAATCATAACTATTTGAACTTAGAAAGTCTTTTGTTTTTTTAATTATTTTATCTCGATCTCCATTCTCAAAAGTATTAATAAACAAAAATTTTGTATCTGAATCATCCTTATAGCTTTCTATAATACGTTTAGCTGCAGGAAACGATGCTTTACAGGGTGTACACCAATTTGCCCAAAAATCTAAAACTAAAACCTTTCCTTTTAAATCTTGTAAAGCTATTGATTTACCATTCATATGTTTTAGTCCAACATTAGGAGCTGGTTCATTTATTATTAATTTAGCTATTTCCTCGCTAAGTTTTTGCTGTGCTTCTTTTTTTAATGTTGCTTGATATACTTTAAAATCGGCTTCATTACCTTTTATTTCTAAAAACAAAGACTTAAAAAATTCATGATCATCTTTAGTCGCTTTGTTGGCTTTTACTAAATCTTCTACTTGTGCAAATGCATTTTCTTTTTCTCCTAATGCAAACAAGACTTTTGCATACTTCATAATAGCATTCGGGTTTTGTAAACCTGTAGAATCTTTATACTGTTTAAAATATTTAACAGCCTCAGTTGGGTTATTTTCTTTAACCAATAATTCTGCATTTAAAAAGAGCTGATTCAAATAAAGGTATTGTAAAACCATTTTAGATTCTTCATTAATACTACTATCTTTTAAAGATTCTGTAGAATTTTTAAAAGATGCATCTAAATAAAACCTTGACTTATCAAAAAAACTTGCTTCATAAAATGCTTTAGAAATATCTAAATAAGAACTTGCTATTATTGGGCTTTTAATAAGCTTAGCAATACATTGTTCTGCTGCAGGTATATTCTTTTCTTTAATATAGCTTTGTATGATATTATAAAGGTGGTCGTTATAAATATTACGATTATTAGCAGCATAATTACTAGGCGGAAATTTAGCCATCCATGTATCAAAACGGTTTTCTAAAACCTTTGCTGAAGGTGCTCCTTCGTATAGACCAATAACTTCAAGCATTCTTGCCTGTGTTCCTTTTGGAAAACGATTTAAAAGTACTTTTTGTAAAGAATCGTATTCAGCATTATTTTCATGCAAGGTATAATAATAGTTTATTGCACTAACTGCAAAGGATTCATTATTAGATTCAAACCTTTTTTTCAAAAGTTTCTCTAAGGTAATTTTATCTTCTTTTTTTGTAGATAATAACAAAGAATCTAACCTCGAAAGGCTAGATTCTTGTGATTTTACATTATTATCCTCTGTTTTACAAGCATAAATAAACGTAGTTAAAAAAAGTAATAGCATTAAAGGTTTTAACTGTACTTTTTTTAAGGTGTTTAAATGTGTTATGAATGATTTAATTATCATAACCAACTGTTTGCTTTAAATTAGGATTTGCTCTAATCTCATCTAAAGCTATTGGCCAATTTGCTTTATAACTAGACCAACTAGCGTCTTCACCTTTAATTACAACTTCGGCATTCATAACCTCATCAATTTTCCCTAAACGTTTTAAATCGAAGAAACGATTAGACAATTCGTTAAAAAACTCAAATCGTCGCTCTGATAAAACAGCATCTAAAACAGACGCTTTATCAAGGTTAGCTGTTGTTGCTATAAGTCCTGCTCGCTCACGTACCACATTTATATCTGCGATAGCACTTGGGTAATTATCTTGCATTGCCAATGCTTCTGCACGTGTTAAATAAATATCTGCCATTCTTAAAACAGCTAAGTTTTCAACACCAGAATCTCTTGACTTATATTTATAAGGTTCATGATATATAGTCCCATATGATGAAAACTCAAATGTCCATTCACTTAAACGTTGGTCATTTTCTTCAAATGCGCTTATAAGACTATTACTCATATAACCATGTGATGCATAAAAACTATCTTCAATAGGAAAATATTCACTATACCAATCTAAATACACATAAATATCACTTACATAAGTTCTCCATGAATATTCACTTATATCTGGTATTAAACCCCAAATAACAGCATCACTATCTGCTAAGAAAACTTGATCTAAAGACACTAAGCTTGGATTAGATACTTCAGCTAACACCTCAGTACATAAGTCTGATGCTAATTTCCAATCTTCTGTATATAAATATACTTTTGCTAAAAGCGCTTTTGCGGCTGTTTTGTTTGGTCTAGATTTTGAAAACGTCTCTTCACCACTACTTGTTGAATACGATGTTGGTAATAATTCTATAGCTTCTTTTAAATCTATAATTATTTGGTTGTAAACTTCACTTTGAGGTGCTCTTGAAAGCGTATTATTTGCTTCAAACTCTGGAGCAAGTGGTATTGCTATATCACCATATAAATTTGTTAGGTTATACAAACAATATGCACGCACAAAATAAGATTCTCCTAAATATTGATCTTTATTATTTAATTTGGCTGTTGTATTAGAAACCCCATCTATAATAAGATTTGATCTAAATATAACTTGATACAAATCTGCATATGCTTCAGGAACAGAGGTTGATGTTGGTATTTGATCTAAAAAATATTGTTCAAATCGTCGGCTATTATCAGAAGTAAATTCATCTGTATAAGCAGCAGTTTCAATATTTAATAAACTTAAAGTACCATTAAATGATAATGATTTAAAAAGGTTATTTACAGCGGCAGCAGTTGTTTTGTCTGAATCAAAAATGTCTTCAGAATAAAATTTTCCTGGTGGTAAATCGGTTTCTAAATAACTTTCACAACTCAAACAATTTATTAATAAAATGATAAGCGTAATGCTTTTTATATTTTTAAGTAATGTTTCCATTTTTATATTTTTTTATATGAAATTATAATGATAAGTCTAAACCAAAAACAAATGTTCTTAGGGGTCCTAAAGCATCAATGACTTCTGGATCTCTTCCTTTAAAATCAGAAATAACTAAAAGATTTTGACCTTGTAGATAAATTTGCATGGATTTTAAACCAACCTTTTGCAACCATTTAGATGGCAGGTTATAATTTAAGTTTACATTTTGTAATCGAGCATAACTTACATTTGTGTAAGCCCCATTACTAATCTTATAATTCTCAAAAGCAAATGTTGAAAAGAAACCTGGAGCAAACCTAGGAATATCAGTAATATCACCTGGGTTTTGCCAACGTGCATTATAAACATCTTGAGATATATTTTTGTTTGCTCCTCCTGGAGAAGAAAATGCCGAAAATTCAGATGCAAAGGCAGTACGAATATTTCGCTTTTGAAAAGAAAAGAATACCCCTAAACTAAAGTTTTTATACGAAAATGTATTTTGAATTCCTCCAAAAAATTCAGGTGCTAAATCTACAAATTCTGTGGCATCGTTATCATTAAGATCAAATGTAAATTCATCTACTTCACCATCGTCAATTTTACCATTACCATCTAAATCTTTAAAAAAGTTAAAGTTTCCTGTTTCTGGGTTAACACCTTGATAATTATAAACTTTTATTCCCGTTACTGGCTTGCCAACAACAAAATTATGATTTTCTTGTAAACCATCAACATTATTAAAAGCAACTAACTCACTCTTAGGTAATGTAATATTAAAATTTGTTGTCCAAGAAAACGCTTCATTTTTAATATTTTCTGTACTTAAAGTAATTTCATGTCCCCAATTTTTAATTTTTGCTGGAGAGTTAGTAAAATATCGTGTTACACCTGTTACAGCAGACGTAGCTAAATCTGTTAATGACTTCTCTGTAATTGTTGTATAATAACTATATCCTAATTGAATACGACTTTTAAATAGTCCTAAATTAACACCTAGCTCCGATTTTTCATTGTGCTCCCATTGTAAAAAAGCATTTGAAGGACCTTCTGGCTCTAAAGTATCCTCATTTCCATAAGCAACTGATGTATAGTATGTTGACAAATATAAATAATCGTCAATACCATCGCCTCCTACAGTTCCAAAACTACCTCTAAACTTGGCAAAATCTATAAACTTTATATTGTTTTTAAACCAGTTCTCTTCACTTAAAATCCATGATGCACCAACAGAACCAAATGTAGCAAAACGGTTTTCGGCTCCAAACTTGGTAGAACCATCTCTTCTTAAAGATAAATTAAGTAAGTATTTATTAACAAAATTATAATTTAATATTCCAAAAACACCTGTATATCTACTATTTGTGTTATCTGAACCATAACTAACTTTTTCAAAACCTGCCTGTGCGGGGTCTCTTAATTGGTTGTCACTAAAAAGATCTGTTGCTGAAACTTCAGATCTTTCAGCTTGTTTCTCTTGAAAAGTCGCTCCAAAATTAACTATAGCTGTTCCTAGATTTCCCAAATTAGCTTGATAGCTTACACTTGGTTCTATTGTTATCGTTTTAATATTAAACCTACTTATAGAAGAACTATTTTCGCTAAACGTATTTAAAGGATAATAAGTAGTAGGTTTTGCATATAAATCTCTAGAAGACAAATTACTAATTCCTGCATTTGCTTTAAACACAAGACCTTTAACCGGTGTATATCTAAAATTTATATTTCCTATTAAATTATCTACTTTGTTTTCTGCAATAACCTCATTAATTCTTGCTGGATTAATAAAATCATATTCATCAAAATCTACTTGATTAATGGTTCCATCTTCATTATAAGGATCTGGTGCATTAGGAGCTGTAAACAATCTAAATGTATCAAAAATTGAACCTGTATTTTTTGAAGCAGTATAAGTACCTGTTAATCCTAAAGTAAATTTATGATCGGATGTATTAGTACTTAAATCAAAATGAATACCTGCTAAGGTGTTTGCTCCACTATTATTAAGAATACTGTTTTCTTTGTTATAATTACCTCGAACTAAATACCTAGCATTATCTGAACCACCAGAATACGAAATACTATTAAAGTTTGAAAAAGCGCCACTTTTTAACAAAGACTCTTTCCAATCGGTATACCTAGTATCAGAAAAAGTGCCGTTTATATCTAAATCACTAAATCCTATGCCATTCCCAGAATTTTCTACAGCTTCTGTTCTATAATTTATATAATCTTCAGTATTTAATAATTTTGGAGATCTGCCTGCAAAAGAATAACCACTTCTTGTACTAAAACTTACCGTAGGCTCTCCCTTTTTAGCCTTTTTAGTAGTAATTAATATAACACCATTAGCGCCTCTTGAACCATAAATAGCTGTAGCATCACCATCTTTAAGAAAGTTAATGGTTTCAATATCATTAGGGTTAATATAACTTAATCCGTTACCAGAGGTAGAATCAAACTCAAAACTAAAAATACCTTTACTTGAATTTCCTTGTAAATTTCCTGCAGGAAAAGCAACACCGTCAACTACCAATAATGGTTGTGGTGCACTTTGATTTATAGTTTTTAATGTATTTACACCTCTTATTTGTATATCAAAAGGAGTTCCAGCTTGCCCACTTGTTTGACGAATAAAAACCCCTGGCACTTTACCTTGTACAGCTTGTAAAACGTTTGACACAGGACTTTTTCTAATTTCTTCAGATGTAATTGTGGTAATATTACCTGTTGCTAAACGCTTAGAGGTTTTGCCGTATGCAGTAACTTGAACTTCATCAAGCTCACTTAAAGCTTCTTCTAATACAACATTTATTTCTTGTTGGCTATCTACTTTTATTTCTTTTTTTTCATAACCTATATAAGTAAACTTTAAAACATCATTATTTGATACTTTTATTTTATACTTTCCTTCTTCGTTTGTAAAAACACCTATACTCTTGTTTTCTACTAAAACAGTAACACCCATAAGCGGAAACCCTTCTTTGGTTGTTATTCTACCAGTAACAACATGGTCTTCTTGTGGAAATATTTTTTTCTCTTTATAAGGAATTATAAAGATGCTATTATTTTTATCATCAAATTGATAATCATAAGCAGGTCTTAAACTTAATTGTAAAAGTTTATTTAATGTAATAACACCTTTTTTAAGTGTTACTTCTGACAGATTTTCAAATACATTAGACTGATAAGCAAATCTGTAATCTGTTTGATTTTTTATAATCTCAAAAACTTCTTCAACACTAACTTTACTATCGTTACTTATTAAAATTTTTGTGTTTTGAGAAAAGCCAGAATTACTAGTAAATGCAAAAGATACTGTAAAGCAGAAAAAAATAAGTATTTTCATTATTAGTAATAGATTTCTTTTCCTTCTAAAAGAAAGAACATCGGTAATTTTAAAATTCATACATTTGTTTTTTAATGGGTTAATTAATAATCTATTAAGCTACAGGGGTAAAAAGTTTTGTTTGGTCAGAGATTCAAACTTTTTAACCCCTTTTTTTATACTATTTTACTAGAATAGTATTGTTTTTTATTTCATATGTCATTGTTGTTGTAGTTTCCATTATTGAAAGTATATTTTCTAAACTTTGATCCTTAGACAGTATTCCTGTAAACTTTACTTGCTTTACTTGCGCATTTAAATATTCTACATCAACATTATACCACCTTCCTAAAACAGTCATTATATCTTCAAAATTCTTCTCTTTAAAACTAAATACACCATGTATCCAACTAATTTCGCTTTCAACATCATCAGCATAATGAATATTTACAGTTTGCTTTTCTATATTAAAAACAGCTTGTTGTCCTGGAAATATTTTTTGTTCGGAATGATTCGCTTTTAAATTAATACGCCCTTCTACAAGTGTGCTTCGTACAATATTATCTTTATATGTATTTATATTAAATTTTGTTCCTATTACTTCTATTTCTTGACCTTTTGATTGCACTACAAAACGATCGCCGTTATTCTCACTACTTGGGGTTACTTCAAAATAAGCTTCACCATATAGCAATACAACTTCTCTTGATTGACCAGATATAAAAGACTCTGGATATTTTATTTTAGATTCTGAATTAAGCCAAACTTTTGTACCATCTGATAGTTTTAAAGAAAACTGTCCGCCTCTTGGTATTTCTAAATAATTATAAGCAATTTCAGGTTTGTTCTTTGACGCTGCTTTTTTATACACCAACTCTTTCCCATCTGTGGTGAAGTTCTCTGAAGTTTGCGCTTTACCTTTTTCTAATGCTATTTCAGAACCGTTTTCTAAAATTAAAATGGCTTTATCTGTACCTATCTTAATTGTATTCGTATTATCTACAGTAATTATATCATTAGAACTAAATATTGAATCTTTAAAAAGGTAGCCCGTTAATAAAAACCCTACTACCAAAATAGCAGCAGCGTATTTCATCCAGAACGGATGTATTTTTTTAACTGGTACTGGTGTTGTCTTATTTAATATTTTATCTAAAACAATATTATAAGCTTCTTCAGTATTAGGCTCTACATGTAATCTATTTACACTATAAGCATCTTTTATGTAAGATTTAAATACTTCTTGATTTTCAGACTTCTTTAACCAATCTCTTAAAGCTATTAGTTCCTCATTATTAATAGTGTCTGTTAAATATTTTAAAATTATTTTTTTCAATATTTTAAGATAAAATTATTAGTAAATTAACATTTATATAACACATAACGTTCTTTAAAAGAAAAACCCTTAAAAAAAGTTTAAAATTTTTCTACCTTGCAAAAAAAATAATTCCTTCAATCTCCTTTAAGCAGATTCTATAACAACAAAGATGACTGACGAATTTTTACTAAAAGCTATAAAAAAAGACGATAACGAGGCTTTTAAAGAATTATTCGATAAATATTACCAACAGCTTGTTAGCTACACTATTACATTTACTAATGATTTAAGTTTAGCCGAAGATATTGTTCAGCAAACATTTATAATTTTATGGGAAAAACGTGCTGATTTTGAAATTAATAAATCAATTAAAAGTTATTTATATACTGTTTCTCATAATACTTACATTGATTATTACCGCAAACTTAAAAGACAAGATTCTTTTTTAGATGATTTAAAGTATGAGGCTTTAAACAGACAAACTATAGAGGATAATGACCTAACCGAAAAACGTATTAAGCAATTAAAAGCTATTATTGAAGAGCTTCCTCCTCGTTGTAAAGAAATACTGCTCCTTAACAAAACTAAAGGTTTAAAGTATAGTGAGATTGCTAAATTGTTAGACATATCAAACAAAACTGTTGAATCTCAAATGCGAATTGCATTCAAAAAAATTAGAGAAGGCTTTGAAAAAGGTAATATTCTTTTACTCCTATTTACTAAAAAAGTAAAATCTATTATTATCAAATAAAAAAGATTATATATAAACTTTTTTATTTCCTAGTAAACACTATATGCCTTAATTATTTTTAATTTCTTAAAGAATTTTAAATACCCCTCTAATGCCCTAACCAACTACATTAATTGTTGCAAAATATCTAGCAAATCTTTTCTTTTAAATGGTTTTTCAAGAAAAGCATCCATACCAATATCCATACAATTTTCAACATCTTCTTGATAGGTGTTCGCTGTTGTAGCAATTATTTTAACAGGCTCTTCAATATTTGCATCATTTTCTAATTCTCTTATTTTCAAAGTTGCTTCCATACCATCCATTACCGGCATTCTTACATCCATCAATATAACATCAAATTCATTTTTCAGAAATAGATCTACAGCTTCCTGTCCGTTTTTGGCAACTTCAATATGTTTAGACAATCCACCTAATACTATTTGAGCTACTTTAATATTTATTAAGTTATCTTCTACAATAAGAAATTTTTTATTTTTATAGCTTATTAAATGATTTTCAATTTCTTGACTTTCAAATTCTTTTTGCTCATGCGGCACTCCTAAAACTTTTAACATTATATTTAAAAGCTGGTTCATTTTAATAGGCTTATTAAGTCCAGTTTCAAAACCAATATTACTCATTTCTTCAGTTGATAATGCATCAGTTATTGAAGATAATAAAATCAATTTCAAATCACTTATTTTTTGATCTGCCTTAATTTTATGAGCTAATTCCTTTCCATCCATACCAGGCATATGAAAATCAACTAGTACTAAATCTATTGGATTGTTTGAGTCATATTCATTCTTAAAATAAGACAATGCTTCAAATCCGTCTTTGAATTCAGAGACTTTTACTTGCCAAGTTTCAAGATAATTTTTAAATATTATCCTATTAGTTTCATTATCATCAATAATAGCAACATGCTTACCTACAAGTTGTTTTTTACTTATAAATGCCCCACTGTTTTTAGATGCTCCCGACTCATTAAACTTAGCTTTGAAAAAGAATGTAGAACCAGAATCTGAAGAACTTTCAATATCTAATTCACCACCCATTAAAGTAACTAACTTATGTGAAATTGCCAGCCCTAATCCTGTACCACCATATTTTCGTGTTGTTGAAGCATCAACTTGAGAAAAAGACTTAAATAATTTTTTTTGATTTTCTTCGGTTATGCCAATACCCGAATCCTTAACTTTAAATTGTATTTCATGAACCCCATCAATTTTACCTATATAATTTACGTGAACAACAACTTCGCCTTTAGAAGTAAACTTAATAGCATTATTTACCAAATTGGTAATAATTTGTTTTAAACGAATATAATCTCCTCCTACAAATTCAGGAACCTCAGGATCAATATATGTTAATACGTCTATTGCTTTTCTTGAAGCATGTACTATATGAATATCTGCAACCTCTTCTATAACACTTCTAATATTTATTGGCACAATTTCTAATTCCATTTTACCAGATTCAATCTTAGAAAAGTCTAAAATATTATTAATAAGTGATAACAAGGTCTGTCCTGATTTTGTTATAACATCTAAATATTCATTTTGCGTAGGGTCAAGGTTAGATTTACTTAATATATCTGCCATTCCAATTATACCGTTCATTGGAGTTCTTATCTCATGAGACATATTTGCAAGAAACAAACTTTTTGCTTTATTTGCTTCTTCTGCTTTTGCCCTTGCTAACTCATAATCTCTTTTGGTAGATTCTATTAAAGTAACATCTCTAGAAACTCCTACCAAACCTATAATATTAGAAAATTCATCTTTTATTGGAACTTTGGTTGTAGAAATCCAAACGGATTTTCCTTCAGATTTTTTTAACTTTTGTACTTTGTCAATTATTTTTATATCATTCTCTAAAACCTCTTTTCCTTGCTTATGAAACTTCTCTGCTGTTTTTTTTGGAAAAAAGTCTAAATCTGTCTTTCCAATTATATCATTAACATCTGCATTATAATATTCTGATATTGATTTATTTACTCTTATATATTTTAAATCTTTATCCTTGAAATATATATAATCTGGTACATTATCAATTAACATTTGTAAAAGCTCTTTCTCTTTTTTAAGAGAAAGCTCCAATTCTTTTTGCTTAGTATAATTTCGAGAAATACCAACCAAGCCTATAACTTCATCTTGATCGTCTACAAGTGGGATTTTAGATGTTAAAACCCAAAACCGCTCTCCATTTTTTAAATAACTTTCCTGTTTATTTAAAATTGGAGTTACATTTTTCATAATTGCCTGTTCATCTTCAAAAGCTTCTTTGGCATGAATAGGATCATGAAAATCAAAATCAGTTTTGCCATACAATTCTTCTGGCGATTTAAGTCCGAACTGTTTTGCTAAAGACAAATTAGAGCGAATAAATCGAGACTCTCTATCTTTAAAATAGATCCTCTCAGGCACATTATTCATCATTAAATCCATAAGCTTCTTTTCTGCAAGAAACTCTTTTTCTATCAAATACTCACTTGTAACATCCCGTGTTATCCCCACTAAACCTATACATTCACCATCTGCATTCATTAAAGGGGCTTTTGTAGACCTAATATACTTTTCCCCTTCAAATGTATTTATAAGTTGAAATTTATTTATTAAAGGAATACCACTCTCCATCAAAGCTTGCTCCTCCATAAATGTTTTTTGACTTAAAGCAGGACCGAAAAAATCTTCATCTGTTTTACCAACGGCTTCCTCTGGATGGTTTACTTGTAAAAGAGCCGCTTCAGGTTTATTAATTTTTGTATACCTTGATTCTCTATCTTTAAAGTAAATAGCATCAGGTAAATTATCCATAAGAAGATTTAGAAGTTGTTGGTTACTCTGCTCTTTTTCTTTTGTAACCTTTTCTAAATTCTTTTTATTTTTTTGAACACCTACCTGAGAGTTAAAGTCTTTTTTAATTAATCTCAACTTTAAAAATAACTCAGATACATTTGCTTTATTTAATTGCTCTGGTAAAACATAAATATTTTCTTTGTTTTTAAATAAACCTGATAGATTTTCTGAAGTAACAACTAAAACCTCACTACCAATAGTATCAATCCAAGTTAAATTTACATCATTAAACATTATAGTATCAAACAATACAGCTTTTGGCTCCAATTGTTTAATTGCTATTTTTAATTGGTTTATTTCAGTAAAAAAGTAATATGTTAGCTGGTTTGATTCTGGTAAAGAATCGGCCATAAACTTAAAATTGTCATGGCTATAAATAAATATTTTATTCATTTGCTATTAATCAATGTCTACCATAAATATAATATTAATTTTTCTACCAACTCTGTTTTTGTAAGAAATTCGTTGTTAACTATAAATAAAATAATGAAAAATGAAAATACCGATCTTAAAAACCTTATATAAAACAAAAAAGCCTCACTATAAATAGTGAAGCTTTAAGTGAGCCCTGAAGGATTCGAACCTTCGACCGCCTCCTTAGAAGGGAGGTGCTCTATCCAGCTGAGCTAAGAGCCCGTAGTTTTTATGTTTCTACGAAAACAGTGTCGGGGTGGCAGGATTCGAACCTGCGACCTCCGCGTCCCAAACGCGGCGCGATAACCGGGCTACGCTACACCCCGAATTGGTTATCTTATTTTTTGCGGAGAGACAGGGATTCGAACCCTGGGTAAGTGTTTCCACCTACGACGATTTAGCAAACCGCTCCTTTCGGCCACTCAGGCACCTCTCCGTTAATTTTTAATGAACTATGCACTTTGTCTCAAATGCGGATGCAAATGTAACTTTTACTCCTGTATGACACAAACATTTTTTTTACTTTTTTTACTTTTTTTTTACTATTCTGGATATTCAATACGTAAGTGATAGATATTAGCCAACTTATGTTTTAAAACTTTTTTTATAGATTGAATTTCTTTAAAAGTAATATTAGCATTTAAAAACTGTCCTTCTTCTATTTGCTTATCAATAATATTTTCTACAAAAGCATCAATTTTGGAAGATGTTGGTTCTTTCAAACTCTTTGAAGCCGCTTCAATACTATCACACATCATCAAAATAGCAGTTTCTTTACTAAATGGTTTAGGTCCAGGATAACTAAAATCTAATTTATCTACGGTCTCAAAATCTTTTTTCTCTTGCATATAAAAATAATAAACAACACTTGTTCCATGATGTGTTCTAATAAAATCTACAATCCTATCTGGTAGATTATTCTTTTTAGCTATTTCAATACCATTAATTACATGATCTGTAATAATTCTTGCACTTTCTTTTGAGGACAATTCATCATGCGGATTAATACCTGTAGATTGGTTTTCGGTAAAATAAGTTGGGTTTTTCATTTTCCCAATATCATGATATAAAGCTCCTACCCTAACCAACATAGCATTTGCTCCTATTTCACTAGCTGAAGCTTCAGCTAGATTCGCCACGTTTAATGAATGATGAAATGTGCCTGGTGCTAAATTAGAAAGTTCCTTTAGTAATTTTGAATTAGTATCTGATAATTCTAAAAGCGATACATCCGACACTAAACCAAAAAGTTTTTCATAAATATAAATTAGTGGTTGTACAAATAAAGTTGCCAATCCACATAAAACAAACCAAATAAAAGTCTCCCATTTTATAGTTTCAATAGTACCTTCATGAATAACAAAAAATGCAAAATAAGCTACTATATATATTAATGTAATCTGACCTACTGAAACAAACAAATTAGCACGTTTATAAAGCTCTGAAACCGTTAATATAGTTACAATACCAGCAATGATTTGAAGAAACATATACTCATAACTATTAGGAACTATAAACCCTAATAGCAACACTGTAACAACATGAGCAAACAAGCCTAATCTTGCATCAAAAAAAGCTTTAAAAACTAATGGTAAAATACAAATAGGAACGACATAAATATATTTAGCATTATAATTAATTACTAAAGTTGTAATTAATATCATTAAAAATATATTGAAAAATATAAAAGTAACTTTTGTGTTATTTTCAAAAACCGAAACTCTATATTTTCTTAAAAAAAGTAACAACATTAATAATGCCAATGCTACTAATAAAGTATATGCAAATAAAACCCATATATAATTAGATTTACTCCAAACTTGAGACTCGTACTCAGACTTAAGAGAATTTAATTTTTGAAACTTATCGCCTTCAACAACTTCCCCTTTTGAAACTATTAAAGTTCCCTTTTCAATGCTCCCTCTAACAAAAGAAATTTTATCAAACTCTTCTTTTAAAACGCGCTCTGTAAAAGATTTATCATATATTAAATTAGGCTCAATTAAATCAAAAAACAAAGCAACAAACTCGGTATTTAATTCCCTCTCATCATTGGCTATTAATACTTTATCAATTGTTTCTTTTACAGCATCAAGTTTTATCAAATTTGAAAATATCGCTTTTTGCTTTTCGACTCTACCTTCTAAAAGCACAATAGAACTCTCATCAGAGAAATCATAATTTTCATTTAAAATACCGTATGTATATAATTCATTTATAATACGCTCTCCTAAATTATATATTTTAGGTAAATCATTTTTAAAAACTGAATCACGAAAAACATTATTAAACTCTTCTCTATATGCCAGTTTAACATTTTTACTTACAGCCCTATCAACATTAAAATATAAAACAGAATTATCTGTTACTACTTTTTTCTCAGCACTTATTTCTTCTTCTGTTTTTTTTATTGCAAAATCAAAAGGAGCATATAGGTTTTCAGACTGCCAAGGTTTACCTTTTTCAAAATTATACTTAAACTTTCCGCTTTTTGGAAATAAATACACTATTAAAATAGTGGTACTCACAAACAAAAGTCCTTTATAAATTAAGGAATGATTTCTATATAGGCTATTTATAAAGTCTTTCATCTATCTGTTTTATTTTATAAGTAGTAATACTATCACTTATAATACTAATTTCAAATGTAATAAAATTATAAGCTATAACCATTTTTTATAATACGTGAATCTTTCAAATTTCTACCAAAAAATCATTATTTTCGCCTACAACTAAGCTAATTAATTTAATTATGAATAAAGAAGTTGTTATCGTAGCCGCAGCAAGAACACCTATAGGTAGTTTTATGGGTGGACTATCTACTATTCCAGCACCAAAACTTGGAGCAGCAGCCATAAAAGGTGCATTAAACAAAATAGATTTAAACCCTGAATTAGTTGAAGAAGTAATTATGGGTAATGTAGTTCAAGCAGGAACAGGACAAGCTCCTGCAAGGCAAGCAGCTATTTTTTCAGGAATACCTAATACTGTTCCTTGTACCACCATTAATAAAGTTTGTGCTTCTGGTATGAAAGCAGTTATGCAAGCCGCACAAGCAATTGCTTTAGGTGATGCTAATATTATTGTTGCTGGAGGTATGGAAAACATGAGCTTAATCCCTCATTATTTGTATGGTAGAACAGGCACAAAATTTGGGCCTACATCACTAATTGATGGCATGCAAAAAGATGGATTAGTAGATGCTTATGATCAAAATGCTATGGGTGTTTGTGCTGATGCTTGTGCTAATGAATATGAGTTTTCTCGTGAAGACCAAGATGCATATGCTATACAATCATATACTAGATCTGCAAAAGCTTGGGAAGCTGGTATGTTTGATAATGAAATAATACCTGTTGAAGTTCCTCAAAGACGCGGAGAACCTATCATTGTTTCAAAAGACGAAGAATTTAGTAATGTAAGAATAGATAAAATACCGCAACTTCGACCTGCTTTTACTAAAGACGGCACAGTAACTGCTGCTAACGCTTCAACAATTAATGATGGTGCAGGCGCTATGATATTAATGAGTAAGGAGAAAGCTGATGAGTTAGGATTAAAGGTTTTAGCTACCATAAGAAGTTATGCAGATGCTGCTCATGAACCAGAATGGTTTACAACAGCTCCAGCAAAAGCTTTACCTAAAGCTTTAAATAAAGCAGGATTAAACATAAAAGATGTTGATTTTTTCGAATTAAACGAAGCATTTTCTATAGTTGGTTTAGTAAATATGAAAATTCTTGGACTTAATGATAATAACGTAAATGTAAATGGTGGAGCTGTATCATTAGGACACCCTTTAGGTTGTTCTGGTGTTAGAATTTTAATCACTTTATTAAATGTTTTAGAACAAAATAACAGTAAAATTGGTGCAGCAGCTATTTGTAATGGTGGCGGTGGTGCATCTGCAATTGTTATTGAACGTAATTAAGCTTATTAATTAATGCAGTACGGAATTTGTAATTTAAGCATTGTTCCTCTTAGAGAAGAAGCCTCAGATACTAGTGAACTTGTATCTCAAGTGCTTTATGGAGATATTTTCAAAATTTTAGAACAACGTAAAAATTGGAGCAAAATAAGACTTGCTTTTGATTCTTATGAAGGCTGGATTGATAATAAGCAATACATAGAAATTACGGAAGATCAATATAAATTATTAAACAAAGAAACCCCCAAAATATGTATTGATTTAGTTGAATTTATTCAAGACAATAATCAGCAATTACATACTATAGTATTAGGCTCTTCACTAAATGGATTATCTGTTTTAAATCATTCCCACGATGGTAATATAGTTGAAGGTAAGACTCCAAAAGAAAACTTAATACAAACTGCTTTTTTATATTTAAACACTCCTTATTTATGGGGAGGAAAAACCCCTTTTGGCATTGATTGCTCTGGATTTACACAAATGGTTTATAAACTTAATGGCTACAAACTATTACGTGATGCTTCACAACAAGCCTCTCAAGGAGAAGCTTTAAGTTTTATTGAAGAAAGCGAACCTGGTGATTTAGCTTTTTTTGATAATAATGAAGGGGTTATAACTCATGTTGGTATTATAATGAAAGATAACTACATTATACACGCTCATGGTAAAGTGAGAGTTGATAGATTAGATCATTCAGGTATTTACAATGTAGATAAAAAAATACACACACATAAATTACGTGTAATTAAAAAAGTGATATAAAAAAAGCCGCAAATTGCGGCTTTTTTTATATTACTAAATAAGAGAGAAATTAGTTTGCTTCTAAAGCATCTACTGTTTCTTTAATACTCTTATATTTATCTGTTTCTCCTAAAATACTATAGATATTCATTAATGTTTTAGCTGCATTAATATTCTTAGCATCAATCTCTAAAGCTTTTGACAAATAAGGAATAGCTTCTCTATAAAGGTTTTGACGCTCTTCTCTTAATTCATCATATCGTTTATCATCTGCTTTTGACGATCCTAAACCATTCATTTCCTCAATTAACGGCTTCTCTCTTGATAATACTAAAGCTGAAAGGTTTATATATGCATTAATATAACTAGGGTTTAATTCAATCGTTTTTTCGTAATACCCTCTTGCTGCTTCATTTTCACCAGCTTCTGCAGACACAACTCCTAAATTATATTGAAGTTCAGCATTATTAGGATCCATTTGAGTTGCTTTTTCTAAAAGCTTTTTAAACTCTACTATGTTCCCCATTTTATAATGAACATTTGCTTCACTAAGAATAAGGTTAACATCATTAGGGCTTTCTGCTCTAGCATCTTTCATTGCTTCAATAGCTTTTTCATCCTCTCCTTGGCTAACATAAATAAGTGCAATGTTTTTAACAATTTCTGGCTTTTTTGAGTCTGTTAAACGCTCTCCTGGATTTATATGACTTTTAGCCTTAACATAAATATCACGAGTTGATTTATCTAAAATCTCTTCTTCACCAGTCTCTTTATTTGTCGCAAAATACTTAGTTTCAATACCTGTATAGCCTAAATTTTTAAGTTCTTCATACAAACCTATAGCTCTATCATATTCTTGTACATTAACAGCTGTTGCTGCTGCATAGTAAAGAAACAACGTATCCTTTTCACTTAATCTATATGATTTTTCAAAATATTTAGATGCTACAGAATATTCCTTTTTCTCATAAGATTCATTTCCTTTAGTTAATAATGCATTTACCATCTCTTGTTTTAAAGTAGCTATTTCAGAACTATAAGCTCCTTTTACTTTACCTAAACTTTCTAAAGCACCATCAACATCATTTAAAGATCCTGCTCCTCCAGCATACAATGCTTTTCCTAGTAAATAGTAATATTTTGATTTACTCTTTTCGTCCATTGCAGACATTAAACCTTCGGCTTGTTTTAAAGCCGCTTTAGCCTCTGCATAGTTGTTTCCTTTAATAGCCTTTTCTACCGCTTTCAATTCTTTTTTTTGGGCAAATGAAAATGCACCAATAGAAAGTGCTAAAGCTATAATAATTTGTTTTTTCATTTTAATAATATTTAATTTAATTTTCAGTGTTAATATCTTCTTCTTGATTATTATCAAGAGTTGTGCCACCTTCTACACCTTCAGTGTTATCAACAGATTCAACGCCTTCTTCGTCAACTACAACTTCATCTTCATCATGCATTACTTTTGCAACTGCTGCAATAGAATCATTACCTTTAAGATTAATTAATTTAACACCTTGCGTTGCTCTTCCCATAACTCTCAAATCTTGAACGGCCATACGAATAGCAATACCAGATTTATTAATAATCATTAAGTCATCATCGTCTGTAACATTTTTAATAGACACTAGATTACCTGTTTTTTCTGTAATTGAGATAGTTTTAACCCCTTTACCTCCACGGTTGGTAATTCTATAATCCTCTAAACTAGAGCGTTTACCATAACCATTTTCAGATACTACAAGCACATTACTATCCATATCATCAACAGCAATCATACCAATAACTTCATCTGTTTTTTCATCTTGTAAACGAATACCTCTTACTCCAGAAGCACTACGTCCCATAGGTCGTGTTTTAGCTTCTTCAAAACGAATGGCTTTACCAGATTTTAATGCTAACATTACTTGGCTTTCTCCTGTCGTTAATTTAGCTTCTAATAAAACATCATCATCTTTAATAGTAATGGCATTAATACCATTTGTTCTTGGTCGAGAATATTGCTCAAGAGACGTTTTCTTAACCTGGCCTTTTTTAGTAGCCATAATTACATAATGACTATTAATATACGCTTCATCTTTTAAATCTTGCGTACAAATGAAAGCCATTACTTTATCGTCTTGCTCTATATTTATAAGGTTTTGAATAGCTCTACCTTTAGATGTTTTGCTACCTTCTGGAATTTCGTAAACACGCATCCAGAAACATTTTCCTTTTTGAGTGAAGAATAACATATACTGATGGTTTGTACCAACAAATAAATGTTCTAAGAAATCTTCATTACGAGTTGTTGATGCTTTTTGACCAACACCACCTCTATTTTGTGTTTTATATTCAGTAAGTGAAGTACGTTTAATATAACCTGCATGCGAAATAGTAATCACTACTTTTTCATCAGGAATCATATCTTCAATACTTAAATCACCACCTGCATATTCAATAACTGAACGACGCTCATCACCATATTTATCTCTTACAACTTCTAATTCGCCTTTAATAATATCCATACGACGCTCTTTCCTGTCTAGAATATCTTTTAAATCGATTATAGTTTTCATGATCTCGTCATACTCAGCACGCAATTTGTCTTGTTCTAGTCCTGTTAATTGACGTAGACGCATTTCAACAATGGCCTTAGCTTGAATTTCAGATAATTTAAAACGTTCTATTAAATTAGCACGTGCTTCATCAGCATTTGAAGACGCTCTAATTATTTTAATAACTTCATCTATATTATCTGAAGCAATAATTAATCCTTCTAAAATATGTGCGCGCTCTTCTGCTTTACGTAACTCATAAGTTGTTCTTCTTACAACAACCTCATGTCTATGCTCAACAAAATAATGTATTAATTCTTTTAAGTTTAATAACTGAGGCCTTCCATTAACTAATGCAATGTTATTTACACTAAATGAAGACTGTAGCGCTGTGTATTTAAATAATTTGTTTAATACGATATTTGGAATAGCATCACGTTTTAAAACGTACACAATACGCATTCCGTTTCTATCAGATTCATCACGAATAGTAGAAATACCTTCTAACTTTTTATCGTTTACCAAGTCAGCAGTTTTCTTAATCATATCTGCTTTATTCACTTGGTAAGGAATCTCATCTACAATGATACACTCACGACCATTAACTTCTTCAATATTAGCTTTCGCACGCATAACAATACGCCCTCTACCTGTATGAAAAGCTTCTTTTACACCATCGTAACCATAAATTGTTCCTCCTGTTGGAAAATCTGGTGCTTTAACATGGGTAATTAACTCATCTATTTCAATATCGTTATTTTCTATATAAGCAATCGTTCCATTAACAACTTCTGTTAAGTTATGAGGAGGCATATTAGTTGCCATACCAACTGCAATACCAGATGCTCCATTAACTAAAAGCCCTGGAATACGTGTTGGTAAAACGGTTGGTTCTTGTAGCGTATCATCAAAATTTAATTTATGATCTACAGTCTCCTTGTCAATATCTGCCAACATGTCTTCAGATATTTTTTTCATACGCGCTTCTGTATAACGCATTGCTGCTGGACTATCACCGTCAATAGAACCAAAGTTCCCTTGTCCATCAACCAGCATATAACGTAAACTCCATTCTTGAGCCATACGCACCATAGCGTCATATACAGATGTATCACCATGTGGGTGATACTTACCTAAAACTTCTCCAACTATTCTTGCGGACTTTTTATGTGCCGAATTTGCTCTAATACCTAGTTCATGCATACCATAAAGTACACGTCTATGAACAGGCTTTAAACCATCTCTTACATCTGGTAAAGCACGTGACACAATAACTGACATTGAATAATCAATGTAAGCCGATTTCATCTCATCTTCAATATTAATAGGGATCAATTTTTCTCCTTCTGCCATATATAATTTAATTAAGTTTTTATCAATATTTCAAAACATGCTAATATACTAATTCCATCAGTCAGAAAAGATGATATACATCTGTTTTTTGAGACTTTTTATTA
Organism: Thalassobellus citreus; assembly: GCF_044385915.1. Taxonomy (NCBI): domain Bacteria; kingdom Pseudomonadati; phylum Bacteroidota; class Flavobacteriia; order Flavobacteriales; family Flavobacteriaceae; genus Thalassobellus; species Thalassobellus citreus. The sequence continues at coordinate 239,506 of NZ_JBISCC010000121.1, forward strand.
ACAATTTAGACCTACATTTTCGTTAATAAGTATGCCTAGTTAAATTTTGATTTTTTAAAGTTTTTTTCGTCAATTAGCAACTTTCACATTAATTTAAGGTATAGTTTTTGCCTTAAGTAAAATGTTTTAGTATTTTTAATGCAGAAAGGAACCCTATTATGGATGATAATTTTTCCCCAAGAGTAAAAGATGTAATTGCATTTAGCAAAGAAGAGGCTTTACGTTTAGGTCATGATTTTATTGGCACCGAACACTTAATGCTAGGATTATTACGTGATGGAGATGGCAAAGCCATTAGCATATTAAATGCTTTAGATATTGATTTAAATCATTTAAGACGAAAAGTAGAAATACTAAGTCCTGCCAACCCAAATATAGCAGTAGCCTCTAATCAAAAAAAGAATCTACATCTTACCAGACAAGCAGAACGTGCTCTAAAAACAACATTTTTAGAAGCCAAACTATTTCAAAGTACTTCCATAAATACAGCGCATTTACTGCTTTGTATTTTAAGAAATGAAAACGACCCCACTACCAAGCTTTTAAATAAGCTTAAAGTTGACTATGATAATGTTAAAGAACAATTTAAATTTATGATTACAAACGACAATGATTATATAGAACCAAAATCTGAATCTTTTCAAGATGATGACACAACACCTGAAGGAGGCTCATCAAAAGATAATATTTTTAATGCACCTACAGGAAAGACAAATAAAAAATCTAAAACACCTGTTTTAGATAATTTTGGACGCGATTTAACTGCTATGGCCGAAGAAGGTAAATTAGACCCTGTAGTTGGACGTGAAAAAGAAATACAACGTGTATCTCAAGTTTTAAGTAGAAGAAAGAAAAACAATCCGCTACTTATTGGTGAACCTGGAGTTGGTAAATCGGCTATTGCAGAAGGTTTAGCACTCAGGATTGTAAAAAGAAAAGTATCTCGTATTCTATTTAACAAGCGTGTTGTTACCTTAGACCTTGCAAGTTTAGTTGCGGGAACCAAATACCGTGGACAGTTTGAAGAACGTATGAAAGCTGTTATGAATGAGCTTGAAAAAAATGACGATGTTATTCTTTTCATTGATGAAATTCATACCATAGTTGGTGCAGGTGGTGCAACTGGAAGCTTAGATGCTTCAAACATGTTTAAGCCAGCCTTAGCAAGAGGTGAAATACAATGTATTGGTGCTACAACTTTAGATGAATACAGACAGTATATTGAAAAAGACGGTGCTTTAGAACGTCGTTTTCAAAAAGTAATAGTAGAACCTACTACAGTAGAAGAAACTATTGAAATTCTTAACAATATTAAAGGCAAATACGAAGAACATCATAATGTTGATTACACACCTGAAGCTATTGAAGCTTGTGTAAAATTAACCAATCGTTATATGACCGAACGATTCTTACCAGACAAAGCTATTGATGCTTTAGACGAAGCTGGATCGCGTGTTCATATAACTAATATTGATGTCCCTAAACAAATACTTGAATTAGAAAAACAACTAGAAACAGTTAAAGAAACTAAAAATTCGGTTGTTAAAAAGCAGAAATACGAAGAAGCGGCAAAACTTAGAGATGATGAAAAACGCATTGAAAAAGAACTTGTAGCTGCTCAAGAAAAATGGGAAGAAGACACCAAACAACATCGTGAAGTCGTAACCGAAGACAATGTTGCCGATGTGGTTTCTATGATGACTGGTGTACCCGTAAACAGAATTGCGCAAACCGAAATTAATAAACTCGCAGAATTACCAAACCTTATAAAAGGGAAAGTGATTGGTCAAGACCAAGCTGTTGCAAAGGTTGTTAAAGCTATCCAGCGAAACCGTGCTGGACTTAAAGATCCTAATAAGCCAATTGGGTCATTTATATTTTTAGGACAAACAGGGGTTGGTAAAACGCAGTTAGCCAAAGTATTATCTCGTGAGTTGTTTGATAGCGAAGAATCACTTGTACGTATAGACATGAGTGAATACATGGAAAAATTTGCTATTTCTAGATTAGTTGGAGCGCCTCCAGGATACGTTGGTTATGAAGAAGGTGGACAACTTACAGAAAAAGTAAGACGCAAACCTTACGCTGTTATTCTTTTAGATGAAATTGAAAAAGCGCATCCAGATGTTTTCAACATGCTTTTACAAGTACTTGACGATGGGTATTTAACAGATAGTTTAGGTAGAAAAATTGATTTTAGAAATACCATTATTATTATGACTTCTAATATTGGAGCTCGTAAAATTAAAGATTTTGGTACAGGTATTGGTTTTGGAACAGCTTCTCAAAAAGCTCAAGAAGATGCTAACACTAGAAGTATTATTGAAAATGCTCTAAAAAAATCGTTTGCTCCTGAATTCTTAAATAGAATTGATGATGTTATTGTATTCAATGCTTTAGAAAAAGAAGATATCAATAAAATTATTGATATTGAATTAGAAAAGCTACTTGCTCGTATTAAACTTTTAGGATATAACTTAACACTTACCGATAGTGCTAAAGATTATATTGCCGATAAAGGTTTCGACAAACAGTATGGAGCACGTCCATTAAAGCGAGCGATTCAAAAATATGTTGAAGACGCTTTAGCCGAAGAAATTGTAGCTTCAAATTTAGAAGAAGGCGATAACATAAAAATTGATTTAGATAAAGATTCTGAAGAGTTAAAAATTTCTATTGAAAAAGCTGAAAAGCCTACGGAATCATAATTAATCTTAACTTTTAATCATATTAAAATCCTACAATCTTTTAGAGCGTAGGATTTTTTTTTTGAAAAACTGTAACAAATAAAAAACCGAATACTCTTTACTATAACAATTTGATCATATTTGACACCAACCAATTTAAATACTGAGCAACTCATTGACTTATGTAAGTCTGGAAACCAATCTGCGCAATTGGAAATTTACAACAGGTATTACAAAGCCATGTATAACACTTCTTTTAGAATTGTAAAAAACAATTTTGAAGCAGAAGATATTATGCAAGACTCGTTTTTGATAGCTTTTACAAAATTGGAAAACCTAAAAGATGCTAAAATTTTTGGCCCTTGGTTGAAACGAATTGTTATAAACAACAGCATTTATCATTACAAAAAGAACAACAAAAAACAAGAAACTTCTTTAGATGATATGCTATATAAAATTGAAGATAATTCTGATGGAATTGATAGTGATTATGAGTTTACAAACACAAAGGCGCAGCAAGTATTAAACACCATGAAAACGCTTAAAGATAACTACAGAATTGCTTTAACATTAAACCTTATTGAAGGATATGATTACGAGGAAATTAGTGAGATTATGAATATTTCTAACGCTAATTGCAGAACAACAATCTCTAGAGCTAAAGACAGTTTAAGACAGAAATTATTAGCATCTGTTGCGATTTAAAATACATACTATGAGTAAAGATACTATAGATAATTTATTTAAAAGACTGGAGCATGATTTTGATATGGAAACTCCAGAAGTAAATCATACACAACGTTTTTTAGATAAGTTAAATAACCAAGAGTCGCCCAAGTTAGCGGTTAACAAAAAAAGTAGACCATTTTGGAAACCTTTTATAGGTATAGCTGCTTCAATAGCGCTTTTTATAGTTACTCAGCAACAACCAGAAACAAGAGATTTAGCTAGTGTATCTCCTAAAATGGCTGAAACTGAAGATTTCTTCATTGGTTCTATTAATGACGAGTTAAACAAACTTCAAGAAGCATCTTCTCCTGAAACTAAAAAAATAATAGAAGATGCCTTAAGCAGAATAGAAACCTTAGAAAGAGATTACGAAAATTTAAAATACGACTTAAAAGAAAGTGGTAATGACAACCAAGTGATATATGCTATGATCTCTAATTTTCAAAATAGAATAGACATTTTACAAAACACTTTAGAACAAATTAATATCATCAAACAATTAAAAAATCAATCAAATGAGAACAGTAATACCATATAAAATTTTATTAGCATTCATCATGCTTCCATTATTCGTTTTAGCATCTCCCAAATTGGATGGTAAATACACAAAAAAGAAAGTTATTAATAAAACGTATTCCGTTTCTTCGAATGCTACATTAAAAGTAAATAACAGCTATGGAAACATAGATATTATTACATGGAACGAAAATCGCATTGTCTTTGAAGTAACCATTACTACTTCTGGAAATGATGAAGAAAAAGTACAAAAAAAATTAGACAATATTGGAGTCGATTTTGAAGAGGCTTCAAACTTTGTTTCTGCAAAAACAATATTTAGTAAATCAAAATCAAGCTCTTGGTGGAGTTGGGGAAATAACAACAATGTTAATATGAAAATTAATTATGTTATTAAAATACCAATAACAAATCATGTAGATTTAAACAACGACTACGGTTCTATTAATTTAGACAAACTTGAAGGTGTTGCTAAAATAAGCTGTGATTACGGAAAAATTACTACCAAAGAATTAATGGCAGATAATAATGATATTAATTTTGATTACACAAAAGGTTGTTATTTTGAATACATAAAAAGTGGAAAAATAAATGCAGATTATAGTGATTTTACAGTTTCTAAATCACAAAAAATAAATATAACTGCTGATTATACGAATTCTAAAATTGAAGTTGCCGAAGATGTTAATTACAATTGTGACTATGGTAGTATAAAAATTGAAAAAGCAAATAATATAATTGGCAAAGAAAACTACTTAACAACTTACATTGGTGATGTATACAAAAACATCTCCCTTAATTCTGATTACGGATCTATAAAAATAAACAGATTAACTAAAAACGCCGAAAACATAACAATTAAAGCCGATTATGTTGGTGTAAAAATTGGCTATGATGCAACTCATGATTTCACATTTGATATCGATTTAGATTATGCCTCTTTAAGAGATAGTGATGGATTAATTTTTACCAAGAAAATTGTAGAATCTACTTCAAAACACTATATCGGATATCACGGAGATGCTAATTCTAAAAACACTGTTAATATAGTATCAGATTACGGAAGTGTATCTCTTGTAAAAAAATAATTTATAATCATCAATCAAAAAACGAATAGCTAAATCTATACCTAAAAGCAATTAAAAGAATAAATCACATTAATTTTAGGACGATTTAGGCACCCTAAACAACAAAATAATCCCTACAAAAAAGAACAAAAACAAAAACAAGATTGCATTACGCATACTACCTGTAATTTGAGCTACAAAGCCATAAAGAAAAGTACCTATTACAATCCCTATTTTTTCAGCAACATCATAAAAACTAAAGAAAGATGCCGTATCTGATGTTTCTGGCAAAAACTTAGAATAAGTAGATCGCGACAATGCTTGTATCCCTCCCATAACTATACCTACTAAACCTGCAGCAATATAAAAATCGGTTGGAGTAATAACAAAATAAGCATACACACAAATAATAGCCCAAAAAACATTTATAACAATAAGCGTCTTTATATTTCCAAAAACTCTAGAAATTCTAGCAGTAACTATTGCTCCTATAATAGCTATAACTTGAATAACTAATATACTAACAATAAGTCCCATTGTACGATCTGAATCTGTTCCCCAATCTATTTCTTCTTCTCCAAAATAAGTTGCTATAAGCATAACAGTTTGTACAGCCATACTATACACAAAAAAGGCTCCTAAATAACGCTTAAGTTTTACATTTTCTCCTAATTGATTCCAAACTAATTTTAATTCTTTAAACCCATTAAGGATAATATGTTTTTTAGGATTCTCTTTCTTTGTGCCATTGGGTAAATGATAAAATGTATATTGACTAAAAATAATCCACCAAAAACCAACAGAAACAAAAGAGTATTTCATGGCTTTAATTTCTGCTACACCATCAACATCAGTACTAATTCCAAAAAAATCAGGCTTCATAACCATTGCTAAATTAAACAACAAAAGAATTACGCTACCAACATAACCTAAAGAAAAACCTTTTGCACTAATCCTATCCTGTTGATCTGGAAATGCTACATCTGGTAAATAAGAATTATTTATTGCAAAACTTACCCAGAACCCAACTAATCCAAAAAAATAACAAGCAAGACTAAAATAAATATGCTCTAATGAAAACCAATACAACCCTATACACGAACCTCCTCCTAAATAGCAAAAGAACTTCATAAACATTTTCTTATTCCCTAAATAATCAGCGACTCCAGAAATTAATGGTGTTATTATAGCTATAAATATAAAAGCAACAGAAGTTGTGTAGCTTATTAAAGGCGCTCTTGCTATTTCTCCTCCAAAAATACTCACCTTTTCAATGTCTGCTATCCTAAATAGCGCTCCATAAAAAATTGGAAAAATGGCTGAAGCTATAACTAAACTATACACCGAATTTGCCCAATCGTAAAACGCCCAAGCGTTAAGAAGTTTTTTACTTCCTTTTTCTAGTTGATTCATATAAAATGTTTACTATAATTAATTAACTTTTATCTTATAACTTATAAGACCCCAACCTACCTTGGAGTTCTTAAAATAAGAGAAATGGTGATTTCTTATTTTAATAAAAAAAGCTGCCCATTTATGAGCAGCTCCTAAAGTAAACAAATATTTTAATTTGAATGATAATAAATTATTATCTAAACGATGTTACACCAAATTTAGCAGCTTCTTCTCTTGCTTTTGGCGCTAATGCTGTAAGATTAGCAATTCTTGATTCATTTGACGGGTGTGTACTTAACATTTCTGGTGGTGCTTCTCCTCCACTATTAGCACTCATACGCTTCCAAAGTTCGGCAGCTTCTTCCGGGTTATAACCTGCAATAGCCATTAAATACAAGCCTATTTTATCGGCTTCTGTTTCATGACTTCTACTAAATGGCAACATCCCTAAAACATTAGAACCTACACCATAATATTGGTTAAACATGCCTCTTGACTGCTCATCTTTAATTACTACATTTCCTGCAACGGCTAATCCTTGTTGTATATAACCAGCACTCATACGTTGTTGTCCGTGATTTGCAAGCGCATGCGACACCTCATGCCCCATTATTGCAGCTAAACCAGCCTCCGTTTTAGCTATTGGTAAAATTCCTGTATACACAACTATTTTACCTCCTGGCATACACCAAGCATTTACTGTTTTATCATCAACTAAATTATACTCCCATTTATAATCGTTTAAATAACCTTGGTGACCGTTAGCATTTAACCAACGTTCTGCAGCAACAGCTATTTTTTGACCAACTCGAGTTACCATAGCCGCATCAGACGTTCCTGTAACGACATTGTTTTCAGTTAAAAATTGATCGTATTGCGCAAAAGCTGTAGGGAATAGCTGAGAATTAGGCACTAATGCCATTGTTTTTTTTCCTGTAAATGGATTTTCTGCACAAGCAACAAATAGTAATGCAGCTCCAAATAGAATAAATATGTTTTTAATTTTCATGGTTAATGGTTTATTTAAGTTATAAAAATACAATAATTGTCTCTTGAATATTTTTTAGACACCTATTTTTTTTATTGGTCACTTAACTCCTAAAATTATTTTCTATTAATACGTTAAGTTTCGTATGTATTCTCGACAAAACATAAAAACCTATATAAATGAAAAAATTAATAATTTTAATAGTATCCTTTTTTGTCTTAAGCTGCAATAGTTCTGCTCAAAAATCTAGCAAAACAGAAACCAATACATATAAAATTACTAAAACAGATAGTGAATGGAAAGCACAATTATCAGACATAGAATATCGTGTACTTAGAAAAGCTGGTACAGAACGTGCTTTCTCTAGCCCTTATAACAAAAACTACAAAGCAGGTGTTTATGTATGTAAAGCTTGTGAAACACCTTTATTTAAAAGCGAGCATAAATTTGATTCTGGTAGTGGCTGGCCTAGTTTTGATAGAGAAATTAAAGGTAACGTTGCTTTTTCTACCGACAAAAAATTAGGCTACACTAGAACTGAAGAACATTGTGCAACTTGTGGCGGCCATTTAGGACATCTTTTTAATGATGGACCAAGAAATACGACTGGAAAGCGTCATTGTATAAATGGGGTTTCACTAAAATTTATTCCTGAAAAATAAAAATTATATTTGCTGAATGGAAAGCTATTTAGGAAGTATTATTAAACAATTTGAATATTATAAAAGTTTAGGCGACAAAACTTTTGCGCAACTTTCGTTTGAACAAATGGAATGGCAAAGTGATGAAGACTCAAACAGTATATCTATAATCGTTAAGCATATTGTTGGTAATATGCTTAGCCGATGGACTAACTTTTTAGATGAAGATGGTGAAAAAGCATGGAAAAATCGTGATGCTGAATTTATAAGCAGTTATAATAGCTTAGAAGAAATTATTGCTTCTTGGGAAAGTGCTTGGGCTTGTTTATTTAAAGCTATTACACCTTTAGAAACTGCCGATTTAGAACGTATTGTTTATATTAGAAATGAAGGACATACAGTTACCGAAGCCATTAACAGACAATTGGCTCATTACCCATATCATATTGGGCAAATGGTGTTTTTAGGAAAGCTTTTAAAGGGTAAAGAATGGCAATCATTATCAATACCAAAAGGAGGTTCTTTAGAATATAATGACAATAAATTTAGTAAAGAAAAAGGAAAACGTCATTTTACTGATTATTTGTAAAAACTAAATTGTTTTGTTCTCATTTTAAATTAGCAAATACACCCCGCGAGAAGGATTGAGGCATTTGTTGGAGCTCCTCGCAGAGAGCGACTGCCGAAAGCCTGTTTGCCATTTTTCTTGGCAACTCGCCCAAACCTCTACTCTACTGCTTTCTGTTCTTTTTATAGGGCCTAATAATTAATCGTGCCTCTCTATCAAACCTAATGTAATTATACACCCAATTTATAAAAACTACCATGCGATTTCTAAAACCTATTAAGAAAAAGAGGTGCACAAACATCCAAACATACCAAGCAAATACGCCTTGAAACTTAAACTTTTTTAAATCTACTACCGCTTTGTTCCTTCCAATAGTTGCCATAGAACCTTTGTCTTTATATGTAAAAGGCTCCATAGGTTTTTGCTCTATTAATTTTAAAATATTATCGCCTAATTGATCGCCTTGTTGTATGGCAGGTTGCGCCATCATAGGAAATCCGTTAGGAAATTCATCACTAACCATAGATGCTATATCTCCAATTGCAAAAATGTGATTATATCCTTTAACTTGATTAAATTCGTTTACAACAAGTCTATTGCCTCTTGTTATAAATTCTTCTGAATCTAGCCCTTTTATGGTAGCACCTTTTACACCAGCAGCCCAAACCAATGTAGCTGCTTCAAAAGTTAAATCGGTGTTTGTGGTAACCGTTTTACCATCATAATTAGTAACGCGTACGTTTTTCCAAATGTGAACGCCTAGTTTTTCTAAAAAATCTTCTGCCTTGGCTGAAGCATTAGCACTCATTCCTTTTAAAATACAATCGCCTGATTGTACAATATGTATTTGTACTAAACGGGTATCTAAATCGGGATAATCTTTTGGTAAAATACCTTTTTTAATTTCGGCTAATGCACCAGCAAGCTCAACACCAGTTGGTCCACCTCCTACTATTACAAAATTCATTAAAGCATTACGCTCGTTTAAATCTGATGTTAATAAGGCGTCTTCAAAATTTTCAAGAATTAGACTTCGTAAATTGAGCGATTGTGGTATGGTTTTCATTGCCATACTGTGCTTTTCTATTTCAGAATTACCAAAATAATTTGTTTTAGAACCGGAAGCAACAACCAAATAATCGAATTTTAAATCGCCAATATCTGTATTAACGACCTTATTTTCGGTGTCAATTTCATTTACTTCTGCTAAGCGAAAATGAAAATTAGGAAAATCTTTAAGAATTTTTCTAATAGGATAAGCAATAGAATCGGGTTCTAAACCACCTGTAGACACCTGATAAAGAAGCGGTTGAAATGTGTGGTAATTATTTTTATCTAACAAAACAACTTGCACTTCTTGCTTCGATAATTTTCTGGCTAAAGCCACACCTGCAAAACCGCCGCCAATAATAACGATTCGAGGAAAACTTGTTCTTGATATATTCATATAATGAAATTGCAAAACAAAGGTAATAAAAGATATAAATTTATAGGTTTCTAAAATTTATTATTCAAAATCGATTTCGTAAATTCGTAGCCTAAAAAATTACACATGAGTAAATACGATATTATTGTTCTTGGAAGTGGTCCTGGTGGTTATGTTACAGCTATTAGAGCATCTCAATTAGGTTTTAAAACTGCTATTGTTGAAAAAGAAAACCTTGGAGGGGTTTGTTTAAATTGGGGTTGTATACCTACAAAAGCCTTATTAAAATCTGCTCAAGTTTTTGAATATCTTAAACATGCAGGAGATTATGGTTTATCTGTTAAAGATTTTGATAAAGATTTTGACGCCGTTGTAAAACGTAGCCGTGGTGTTGCCGATGGTATGAGCAAGGGTATTGAGTTTTTAATGAAAAAAAATAAGATTGACGTTATTTCTGGTTACGGAAAATTAAAACCAGGCAAGAAAATTGACGTTGATGGTACAGAATATAGTGCCAACAACATTATAATTGCTACAGGAGCACGTTCTCGCGAATTACCAAATTTACCTCAAGATGGTAAAAAAGTAATTGGTTATAGAGAAGCGATGACTTTACCTAAACAACCAAAGAAAATGATTGTGGTTGGTTCTGGAGCAATTGGTGTTGAGTTTGCATATTTCTATAATTCAATGGGAACTGAAGTTACTATTGTTGAATACTTACCAAACGTTGTACCTGTTGAAGACGTAGATGTTTCTAAACAATTAGAGCGTTCTTTTAAAAAGAGTGGTATAAAAATAATGACTTCTGCCGAAGTAACATCGGTCGATACTTCTGGTAAAGGCGTTAAAGCAACTGTAAAAACAAGTAAAGGTGAAGAAGTTTTAGAAGCTGATATTATACTTTCTGCTGTTGGTATTAAAACAAACATTGAAAACATTGGTTTAGAAGATGTTGGAATTGTTGTTGATAGAGATAAAATTTTAGTTAACGATTTTTACCAAACTAACATACCTGGATATTTTGCTATTGGAGATGTTACTCCTGGTCAGGCGTTGGCACACGTTGCTTCTGCCGAAGGTATTCTTTGTGTTGAAAAACTTGCAGGACAACATGTTGAAGCTTTAGACTACGGAAACATTCCTGGTTGTACATATTGCTCTCCAGAAATTGCTTCTGTTGGTTTAACTGAAAAACAAGCAAAAGATAAAGGTATTGATATTAAAGTTGGTAAATTCCCTTTCTCTGCTTCTGGTAAAGCGAGTGCTGGTGGAAACAAAGATGGCTTTGTAAAAGTTATTTTTGATGCTAAATACGGTGAATGGTTAGGTTGCCATATGATTGGTGCTGGTGTAACCGATATGATTGCTGAGGCTGTTTTAGGTAGAAAACTAGAAACTACGGGTCATGAAGTATTAAAAACAGTACACCCTCACCCAACTATGAGTGAAGCGGTTATGGAAGCTGTTGCTGATGCTTATGATGAAGTGATACATTTATAAAATCGCTTAGATTTTTATAAATCTAGATTCTTAAATATAAAAAAGTTCCGATATAATCGGAACTTTTTGTTTTTACATAAAACTACAGTTTTTAAAATCTAATTTTCGAGCCTACTGTAAACGACGTTTTAGATCCGAAAGTATAATCTGGAGTTATAGAAGCTCCATTTGACAATCTATAATTAAATCTTGCTTCTAACAATGTGCTTTTAGAAACTTCATACTGAATACCGAAAGTAGAATGTAAAGACACATCTTCAATCTTGCCGTCTGTTTTTAACACATCTACTTTGGTGCCAAATAAAACACTAAACTTATTACTAATTTTATATTTAGCCAATAATGGATGTTCTATAAGTGTATAACTACCAAGTAAGTTATTATTACTTCTTTCTAACATTTCCATTCTAAAAAACCAATTTTCATTCAAATTAAACTCAGAAAAATAATTTCTATAAAACCTCGGAGTATTTAATATATTGACATCGTCAATTACACCAAAAGAGCTTGTTTCTCTTTTTTCTTGTGAAAAAAATAATACAAGAACTTGTTAAAACACATATAAAAGTAAGTTTCTTCATCACAATAGACTTTGTTTTATTGATTAGCAAAACAAATCTAAAAGAAATACTTCTTAAAATTCTCACAAGAAACTTATAAATAAAACAAAATATTAAGTTAAGCTTATGTGAAAAATCACAATTATAAAAAAAGCGATTCAAAAAAAATTGAATCGCTTTTTTTTATTTTAATATTTAAGATTGTTTAAAGAAAACTCTGAATAGCTAACTCATAACTCTGCAAGCCAAAACCTAATATAACACCTCTAGCATTAGGCGATATAAACGATTGGTGACGGAATTCTTCTCTATTAAACGTATTAGAAATATGAACTTCCACAACAGGTGTTTCAATAGCTTTAACAGCATCTCCTATGCCTACCGATGTATGTGTATATGCTGCAGCATTTAAAATAACACCATCATAACTAAATCCTATTTCATGTAACTTATCAATAAGTTCTCCTTCTATATTCGATTGAAAATAATCTATATCTGCATCTGGGTATTTTCTAACTACTTCTTCCAAAAACTCGGTAAAAGATAAACTTCCGTAAATATTTGGCTCTCTTTTACCTAAAAGATTAAGATTAGGTCCGTTGATTATTATTAGTTTTTTCATTAGGTAAATATATTAAAAATAAGGCATAAAAAAACCGAAGTTATTCACTTCGGTTTTTTTATAAACTAGATTATTTTAAAGTTGAAAAACAACCCCAAAATTAAGAGCTGAACTAGCATTAAATAAACTAAAATTAGCATCTATTATACTTATAAAACCATTGTATCCTTGATATTGAATATATAGCTGCGTGTCATCTGCTAAATCAAATTTATAACCTATTCCTACACCTAAACCAGCATCAAAACTATTCATCCCATCTTTGATATCGATTTCTCCAGATGGTAAATCAGATTTAGCACTAATTAAAACTCCTAATGTAGGTCCAAAATTTAAGAACCAATTTCTTTCAGAACCAAAATGCCAATTAGCATGAATAGGTAATGCTATATAATTTAATTTATCAATTACATCATATCCAGACTGACTTACTTTTGTTCCTTTAGAATCATAAAGAAGTCCAGAACGTAAACTCCAACGGTCACTAAAATAATACTCAGCAATTACACCTGCATCAAAAGATGTTCTTATTTTATTTGTTAAACTTTCAGAACTTGTATAGTTGGACAAGTTCAAACCAACTTGCGGTGCTATTGTAAAATCACCTGAATCTGATTGAGCAGTCATATTTGACAATCCAAAAACTGCAATAGCAATAAATAATAATAATTTTTTCATCTTTTTAAGTTTATTTGATTAATTCACTACAAATTAAGTTTTTATTTACTAAACATAAAAGTAATTTCCTTATTATATTGTAGTCTTATTCTTAACAACCTATACTTTAATACTTTATATTATAATTTAGATATATAATGTAATTAAACTATTTTTACATCTATGAAATGGCAACAAGCACTTAAAGATTATCAATTATACTTAAAGATAGAACGCGGACTATCTAAAAACTCTATTGATAATTATGCTCTCGATGTAAAAAAGTTAATGTCTTATTTAGAAATTAACAACATGAGTATATCTCCAATTTCAATTACACCAGAAATTATTCAGCAATTTATTTATGAAGTTGCAAAACATGTAAATGCACGTTCTCAATCAAGATTAATATCTGGCTTACGTAGTTTTTTTAACTATTTAGTTTTTGAAGATTATAGACCATCAAACCCTTTAGAATTAATTGAATCTCCTAAAATAGGTAGAAAACTTCCTGACACTTTATCTGAAGAAGAAATAGATAGTCTTATTAATGCCATAGATTTAAGTAAACCAGAAGGTGAACGCAATCGTGCGATGCTAGAAACCTTATATGGCTGTGGGTTACGTGTTAGCGAATTAATAAATTTAAAATTATCTGATTTATTCTTTGACGAAGGTTTTATTAAAGTAACTGGTAAAGGAGATAAACAACGCTTTGTTCCTATTGTAGCAATTACTCAAAAATTCATCAATATTTATAGAATCGAGATACGTAATCATTTAAATATTCAAGCTGGTTTTGAAGACACCTTATTTTTAAACCGCCGCGGAAAACAATTAACCAGAGCCATGATTTTTACTATTATTAAGCAATTAGCAGAAAAAATAGAACTTAAAAAAAGTATTTCCCCTCATACCTTTAGACATTCGTTCGCAACTCATTTATTACAAAATGATGCCGATTTGCGTTCTATACAACTTATGCTAGGTCATGAAAGTATTACCACGACTGAAATTTATGTGCATCTAGACAAAAGCCATTTAACTAAAGTGGTTGAAAAATTTCATCCTAGGAAATAGAGTTTACACAAAATAAAAAATCCAGCAAATGCTGGATTTTTTATTATTTCTGCCTTCTTAGGAATTTTTACTTCGCGATATTAACCGCTCTAGTTTCTCTAATAACAGTTACTTTAACTTGTCCTGGATAGGTCATATCTGTTTGTACCTTTTGAGAAATATTAAATGATAAATCGGCTGCTTTTTGATCGTCTACTTTTTCGCTTTCTACAATAACACGTAGTTCTCTACCTGCTTGAATGGCATAAGCCTTTTTAACACCTTGAAAACCAAAAGCAATATCTTCTAAATCTTTTAAACGTTGTATATAACTATCTAAAACTTGACGACGCGCTCCTGGACGCGCTCCTGAAATAGCATCACAAACCTGAATAATTGGTGCTATTAATGATTTCATTTCTACTTCATCATGGTGAGCTCCAATAGCATTACACACATCAGCTTTTTCATTATATTTTTCAGCCCATTGCATTCCTAAAATAGCGTGAGGAGTTTCCATATCTGCTTCTGCATCTGGCACTTTTCCTATATCATGTAATAATCCAGCACGTTTTGCTAATTTTGGATTTAAACCTAATTCGGCAGCCATAACACCACAAAGTTTAGCAACTTCACGCGAGTGTTGTAATAAGTTTTGTCCGTAAGAAGAACGATACTTCATACGTCCTACCATCTTAATAAGTTCTGGATGTAAATTATGAATTCCTAAATCAATAACAGTACGTTTACCAACTTCAATAATCTCCTGCTCTATTTGTTTTTGAGTCTTTTTAACAACTTCTTCAATTCTTGCAGGGTGAATTCTACCATCTGTTACTAACTTGTGTAATGACAAACGAGCAATTTCTCTTCGAACAGAATCAAAACAAGACAAGATAATAGCTTCTGGGGTATCATCGACAATAATCTCTACTCCTGTTGCCGCTTCAATAGCACGTATGTTTCGACCTTCACGACCAATAATTCGTCCTTTAACATCATCAGATTCTATATTAAAAACAGATACACAGTTATCTACCGCTTCTTCAGTTCCTATACGTTGAATAGTGTTAATAATAATTTTCTTAGCATCTTGTTCAGCTGTTAATTTAGCTTCTTCTAAAGAACTTTGTACAAATGCCATGGCATCATTTTTAGCTTCACCTTTTAAAGACTCAACTAATTGTTCTTTGGCTTCTTCTGCAGAAAGACTAGAAATAACTTCTAATTGTTGTACTTGATTTTTATGTAATCTATCAAGCTCTTCTTGTTTCTTTTCATAAACATCAATTCTATGATCGTAGTCTTTAAGCTTATCTTCAAGACTTTGATTTAGCTTAGTACTTTTAGAAAGTTCATTTGAAATCTTAGACTCTTTATCTCGAGTACGCTTTTCGGCTTCTGCCATTTTTTTATCACGAGAAAGAATGACTTTTTCGTGTTCAGATTTAAGTTCTAAAAACTTTTCTTTAGCTTGAAGTATCTTATCTTTTTTAATTGATTCTCCTTCACTTTTAGCTTCTTTAAGTATTAAAGCAGCATTTTTTTTCGCTTCTTTTACCAGTTTTGAAGCATTATTCTTTTCAAGTGTCTTTGCTATAATAAAGCCTATTATTAGACCTAAAGTAACACCACCTAGTGCAAATATAATTGGGTTATCCATCGTATTTAGTTAATTAGTATATATAAAAAAAGCCTACACCAGTATAAAGTTTTGTATAAACTCCTTAAAAACAAGTTTAGGGCTAACAAGCTGATCAAGGATCTGCTCAAGATTCTAAATTAATAGTTCTAGCAGCTTGCTTTTACAACTTAAACTCACCCTTTTTAAAGAATTAACGTTGAGTTTATCAAAAAAAATAACCAATGTAGGCAGTAACTTTTAGTTTATTTTAAAGAACGTTTTAAGAGACTAAATAAGACTGTAACAAATCATTTAAAGCATTAAGCTTTTCTTCGACATGCTCGTTTACATTTTCTTTATCTATAGACTTCTGCTCTACTTGAGAAGCAAATTGTAAAGCACACATAGCTAATACATCTTGTTTATCTCGAACAGAATAACTTTGCTCAAATTGTTTAACCATTTCTTCAATGTTTTTAGCCGCTTTACGAAGTCCTTCCTCTTGACTCGCTTCAATAGTTAAAGGATATACCCTATTTCCTATTGACAACTTTATTTTAAGCTTTTCTGACATTGAATTTATGTTGCTTTATTCAGAAAGTTGACCAATACAATGATCTATATCTCTAATTAATGCGTTTATTTTAAGCTTAGTATCTCTTTTATTATCGTCACTACCTAATATTGAATTCGCAATTTTAAGAGCTTCATACTTTTCTTCCCAAGTTGCAATGTGCACTTTTTGGTTATGAATTTCTTTTTTTGAAACTTCTAATTCTTCAGTTAATTTAAAATTAGCTTGCTTTAAAAGCTCTAGTTTGTGTAATACTTTGCTAATTTTGTTTTCTAAAGAATCTACAATATCTTCAATATTACTCATTTACAAATTTCAATACTTATCTCACAAAGTTAACATACCTTATGATAAATTACAATTGTTTTTACATAAAATTTAAAATAAAATGTTATTACTCATAATCAATACAATGGCTTGATTATTGTTTTATTCTTTGCGTTCTCATATCTAATTAATATTTTAGCACCAATACTTACCTATGCGATTCAGTCTTTTTATTTTTTTAATTTTCACAGCCCTTTCTAGCGCTCAAAATAATTACCCACAAGATTACTTTAGCAACCCTTTAGAAATACCTCTCATACTTTCTGGTACTTTTGCAGAGTTACGTTCTAACCATTTTCATTCTGGATTAGATATAAAAACACAACAACGTGTTGGTTTAAAAGTAAAAGCTATTGCTAACGGTTATGTTAGCCGCATAAAAGTATCTCATTTTGGTTACGGAAAAGCTTTATACATAACACACCCTAATGGTTATACAAGTGTTTACGGGCATTTACAAAAATTTGCTCCAGAAATTGAAGCTTATATTAAGAAACATCAATATGAAAAGGAATCTTATCAAATAGAACTATTTCCTTCTGCAGAAACTCTACCCGTTTCAAAAGACAGTTTAGTTGCTTATAGTGGAAATTCTGGAGGATCTGGCGGTCCTCATTTGCATTTTGAAATTAGAGACAAGGCTGAACGCCCCATGAACCCTATGCTTTTTGGAATTAACATAAAAGATAATATAGCACCTGTTATCAAATCTATTTATGCATACCCCATTGATAACAATTCTTTTATTAATAAATCGAATGCAAAACAAAAGCTAAACTTAATCCCTTTACAAAATGGTGATTATGTAATAAAAAATATTGAAGCCTATGGAAACATTGGATTTGGCATTGAAACAATAGACAGGCAAGACCTAGCAGCTAATTCTAATGGTGTTTACAATATTCAAACTTTTGTAAATGGTAATAGAACTTTTGAAATAGACTTTAAAAAATTCTCCTTTGCAGAAACAAGACATCTTAATCAATTAATTGATTATGAAATTTACACGACTAAAAAACGTCGCATTCAAAAACTATTCAAAAAAAATAATCCTTTAAGCCTTATAAAACCTATTATTAACAATGGAAAATTAAATATTGAAGACAGCACCTATTCGGTTTATAAAATTAGAGTTGCCGACTACAAAAACAACGAGTCTTGGGTTACTATCAATATAAAAGGAACAAAAAACAGTATTTCTGATACTAAAACAAATAAAAAAACAACACCTTATTATATTAAAGCTAACCAAGCTGTTAATTTAAAAGAAGGAAATGTTGCTGTTAATTTTTACAAGGACACTTTTTATGATGATTTTTATTTGAATTTTGAAACAAAAAACGATACCCTAACGCTTCACAAAAACACGATTGCTGCAAAAAAAAGTTTCAATATAACTTTTGACATTAGCAAATACAATGAAGAAGACAAACAAAAACTATACATTGCGCGTTTGGTAGGTTACAAAAAGCTCCCAACTTATTCTACTACTAAAAGAAAAGAAAATATCTTAACTACTAACACAAAAACACTTGGCACATATACAATTGCTACAGACAGTATAAAACCTACTATAACTCCTATTAATTTTAAAAACGGTCAATGGCTTAGTAAGTATCGATATTTAAAAATTAAAATTAACGATACAGGCTCTGGCATTTCTAATTACAGAGCAACTATTAATGGAAAATGGATTTTAATGGAGTACGATTACAAAACAAAAACACTCACTCACGATTTTAACGATAGTGTTATAACCGATACTAAAAATAATTTAAAAGTAATTGTAACTGATAATGTTGGAAATAATTCTACTTTTGAAACGTTATTTTACAGAAAATAAACCAACAAACCAATTGAAAGCAAAATTCTCACTCTTCACTGTATTCTTTTTATCAATATTATATATTGGCTATTCGCAAACTGGTACTATTCAAGGTGTTATTTTAAATGAGGACAACTTCCCCATTTCTAATATAAACATTAAAGCTGGTACTAATAATGGAACAAAAACAAATGATAACGGGTTTTATACAATTAACATTCCCGCAAATCAAGATATAACAATTGAGTTTACTCACTTATCATATAAAAAAGTTGTTAGCACCTTTCATTTAAAAAATGGCGAAACAATAGAATTTAACCCTGTAATGAGTACTTCTATATCACAAATAGCTACTATAATTGTAAATAGTAATAGAAGAAAAGATGTGGAAGGTGTTGTTACCATAAAACCAGAAACCATTAGAAAAATTCCTGGTGCAAATGCAGGTGTAGAAAACCTATTATTAACACTTCCTGGAGTTAGTAACAACAACGAATTAAGTACACAATATAATGTTAGAGGTGGAAACTATGATGAAAACCTAGTATATGTTAACGATATTGAAGTGTATCGTCCGTTTTTAGTTCGCTCTGGACAACAAGAAGGCTTAAGCTTTGTTAATACGGACTTGGTTCAAAACGTTGATTTTTCAGCTGGGGGATTTCAAGCAAAGTATGGCGATAAATTATCTTCAGTTTTAGATATTACTTATAAAACACCTTATCAATTTGAAGTTAATGCCGATTTAAGCTTATTAGGAGCTAGTCTTTCTGTTGAAAACATAAGTAAAGACTCAAAGTTTTCAGCAATCGTAGGGCTTCGTTACCGTGACAATAGCTTATTGGTTAATGCAAAAGAAACGGAGACCAATTTTAATCCGTCATTTGCAGATGCTCAAGGCTTTTTTACGTATAAATTTTCAAATAAATTTCATTTGAGTTTTTTAGGAAACGCCTCCTTCAACAAGTATAATTACGCTCCGCAAACAAGACAAACCAATTTTGGAACATTAACAGATCCTATTGCATTACTTGTTTTTTACGAAGGACAAGAAAAAGATCAATACCAAACCTTATTTGGAGCTTTTAAAGGCACCTACTTTGCTAATGATAATCTATCACTTGATTTAATTACATCAACTTATCATACTACCGAAGAAGAGTATTTTGATATTTTAGCACAATACAGGCTTGGTGAAGTAAACACAAATATTGGTGAAGAAAATTTAGGTGAAGTTGAATTTAGTGAAGGCGTAGGTAGCCAATTAAATCATGGACGCAACGACTTAGATGCTCTTATTACTAATATTGAACATAAAGGGCATTTAAAAATTGATGAAAATCGTATTGAATGGTCTCTTAAATATACAAATGAAGATATACGTGACCGTTTAGTAGAATGGGAAGTTATTGATTCTGCAGGCTTTTCAATTAGACCACCAAAAACAGTACTTGACAACGAACAACCTTACACACCTTACAGCGGTCCTCTAGAATCTTTTAATAATGTTCGCACTACTAATAATACACAAATAAACAGAATACAAGCCTATGCCCAATGGAGTAAACGCTCAACAATAGGAACTAGTGATGTTTGGTATAACGCAGGAGTTAGAGTTCATAACTGGTCGGTTAGTGGCGATGGGATTGCGTCATCAAACCAAACCGTTTTTAGTCCGCGTGCACAATTCACAATAAAACCTTATTGGGAAAAAGACATGTTGTTTAGAATTTCAACTGGTTTATATTATCAGCCACCTTTTTACAGAGAACTGCGTGATGCTAATGGTATTGTGCAACCTAATGTAAAAGCACAAAAATCGTTTCATGTTGTTTTAGGAAACGATTATAGTTTTAAAATGTGGGATAGACCTTTTAAATTAACCACAGAAGCTTACTACAAGGGTTTAACCAATGTAAACCCGTATACACTTGAAAATGTACGAATTAGATACAGTGCTAATAACAATGCAAAAGCACGTGCTTATGGTTTAGACATGAGATTGAATGGCGAATTTGTTCCAGGCACAGAATCATGGGTTAGTTTTGGGTATTTAAAAAACGAAGAAAACATAGATAACAGAGGTTATATTGCACGACCAACAGATCAACGTTTAAAATTTGCCGCCTTATTTCAAGATTATGTACCAAATGTACCAAACATGAAAATGTATTTAAATTTGGTTTATAACACAGGCTTACCTGGAGGCTCTCCTAGTTATGTAGATCCTTACGATTATCAAAACAGACTCCCAGATTATAAAAGAGCCGATTTAGGGTTACAATTTGTTTTAGTAGATGAAAGAAAACAATTCAAAAGCGGTTGGAAAAAACCTTTTAAAACTTTATCCTTTGGGTTTGAAATATTCAACATGTTTGATGCACAAAACTCTATTACAAATACATGGGTAAGAGATGTGTATAGCAAGCGTCAATACGCCATTCCTAATTACTTAACACCGCGGGTTTTTAATGTAAGAACTACTATGAAGTTCTAATTACTAAATAAACTCCTTCAAAACATCAACAACATAATCTACTTCTTCTTTAGTATTATAAATACTAAAAGAAAATCGAATAGAAGGTTTAAGTAAATCTTCTTCTGTTAAAATTTCAGTCAAAACATGCGAGTTATGAGAGCTTCCACTTTGGCAAGCACTTCCTTTAGAACAAGCTATTCCTTTTAAATCCAACTGAAATAATAACATCGCCGATTTTTCAGGAGGCACAGGCAAACAAACGTTTACCAAGGCATAACTACTTTTTTCTAAACCATATGATTCTCCATTAAATGTCGCTTCTGGAATATGCTTAGTAACAGAATCTATAAAATATTGTTTTAGTTCTTTTACGTATGTAGCTTCTGTTTCAAAATTATTATTAGCCATTTTTAAAGCCGTTTCAAGCCCTACAATATTATGAACACTTTCGGTCCCTGCACGAAGTCCACGCTCCTGTTCGCCACCAAAAATAAGGGGTTTTAAACCTGTATTCTTTCTAACAAAAGCAAAACCAACACCTTTTGGTCCGTGAAATTTATGTGCAGCAGCAGCTAAAAAATCAACTTGAATATCTTGTAAATCCATTTTATAGTGCCCTACAGATTGTACAGCATCAGTATGAAACAAAGCACCATTATCTTTACATAAATTGGCAACACGTTTTATATCTAACATATTACCAATTTCATTATTTATATGCATTAAGCTAACTAATGTTTTCTCCTCGGTTTGCAACAACGTTTCCAAATGTAAATAATCTACATCACCATTCTTCTCAATATTTACATAACTAACAGTAATTCCATATTCCTTTTGCAATTGCTCTACAGTGTGTAAAACAGCATGATGTTCAATTTTTGAAGTTATAATGTGTTTAATATTTAAATCTCTAACAGCACTATTTAGTATTAAATTGTCAGCTTCAGTGCCACCGGCTGTAAACACAATTTCACCTGCCGAAACATTTAAACTACTCGCAATAAGCTTTCTTGATTTTTCAATTAAAACTTTTGATGATCTACCAAAACTGTGTGAAGACGAAGCATTTCCGTAATTGCTTCTCATAACTTCCATCATCGCATTAATCACCTCTTCTCGTATTTGAGTAGTCGCAGCATTATCAAAATATATTGGATTCATCTATTTATTTTAAAACACAAAAATACTTGAAATAAAATTATTATTAATATCCTACGTTATAAATAACAATTCCATTATTTTTGCCTAAAACCCAAATACAAATGCGCAAGTTATTTTATATTCTTCTTCCTTTAAGTTTATTAACCTTATACACATGTGATGATGGCGACATTATTACAGTTGAATTTGATTTTGACAAAACATTAGAGTTATGTCGAGAAGATAATATTGATAATTTTGTTACTAAAGACAACTATGTTTTGTCTGATGTCCGTAAAGATCCATACGAATCACTTATCCTTTTGTTTCCTTATTCAACAGCTAATGAAGCCATATTTAACCCAACAGAAGCTAATACAGAAACAGAACTTATAGTAAATAACTCTTCTGTTATTTTTAATTACAGAACCTATGATGGTGACCCTAGCGATTTAATTTGTCAAGATATTCCTGGTTCTGGCACTAATATTTTAAGTGATTATAGTGCTGCTGCAGGTGCTAGAGTTAGCTTTTTATCAACTTTTACTGATGATGATGACGATGGAGTCCTTACAATAGATGAAGATATAAATCAAGATGGAGACCCAACAAATGATGACACAGACGAAGATGGTATTCCTGACTATATTGATGAAGATGATGATAATGATAATGTAAAAACATCTATAGAACTTGGAAATATTGACGACCCCTTAGATACCGACGAAGATGGTGTTCTTAACTATTTAGATTCTGATGATGATGGAGATGACATACCTACTATAAATGAAGATGAAAATGGTAATTCTAATCTACGCGACGATTTTGATATAACTATAACAGGTAGTGAACAAATTCCTAGATATTTATTAAAAGAAGCTAAAGATTCTTTCCCTGCGGGTAAATCACTTTCTAACTCCTACGAAAGAACCTATACCGTTTCTATAAAATTATTAGATTTTGATTTAGTAACTATACAAAGTGATTCTCTTGATTTTGGAACATATACTAGAACCATTACAATAGAATCTGAATAACAACTAATTAGGGTTTTGGTAAATATAAACCTCGGTAGCTCCTAAACCATATTTTTGGTAATTGGCATCGTAGAATTTTACGTTGCTATAACGTCCAAATAAATATTCTAATTCTATTTTTAGAACCCCTTCACCTACTCCGTGAATAAAAACAATTTTTTGAATACGCTTAGATATAGCCCAATCTAGTTTATGTCTAGCTGTATCTAATTGAAGGGTTAACATATCGTGATTAGACATACTTCGTGACGATTTTACTAACTGATTAATATGCAAATCTACTTCCATAGTAGGTTCATATCTATCTTTAGCTTTTACACGTTGTTGTTGTTTTCTTGCTGGCTGCTCTTTTTCTGAAATAACAGTATTGGGTATCCTAGCTTTATTCAACATACTTTTAGAAGTATCCTTTATAAGCTCTTCGCTATTAAAATCTAACAAAAAACCGTCCTCAGTTTCTATAGAAATTGAAGTTCCAACAATGTCTTTAATAACACCAGACATGTTTTCGTCTAAAACCATTACATGATCTCCAATATTAAAAGTCATAACTAATTATTTGTTTCCTCATCAAAATTATCTTCATCAGTATTTTTACTAGGAATCGTTTTTGATATTCTATAAACTCCAATCATTAGCAAAACAATACCTCCTATTAAAACGTATTGATTTTGCTCTAAACCAGTCTTAGCGTACATTGCTACAAACCCTCCAACAATGATTAGTAAATAATTTAAATATTTCATGAAATAAACTTAAAATTTAAGACTGTTAAATTACATTAAAAAAATCTCATAAATAGTTAACCATACTTAAAGAAAATTATGCTTTAAAAATAAAACAATAGTAGGTTTTAGCATATGTTTATTTTTTAAATTTGCTAAAAACAAATAACAATAACCTTTGCAATCTCCAGAAGAATATATGTTACCCTGCTTAAACAAAAAGCTTTTTGGAGTAGATTGTATGGGTTGTGGTATGCAACGTGCTGCCCTTTTAGTTTTTAAAGGTGAGTTTGTCGAGGCTTTTTATATGTATCCAGCTATTTACACGCTTATACTTTTGTTTGGATTCATTGTTCTAAATATTTTCTTTAAATTTAAACATTCAAATAAAGTAATTGCAGCACTAGCTATTTTAACTGTTCTTACAATTATAACAAGTTATATTATTAAAATAATCAATTAAAATTCACACATGGAACAACAAAAACTCAACCCAACTATCGTTTACGTATTAGCTATTATAGGACTATTTTGCTGCTGTTTTGCTGGTCTTGGTTTTATATTGGCAGGTATTGCCTTTTTTATTGCTTACAGTAAATTAAATGCCGCAAAGCTTAATCCTGAAAACTATGAACCGGCTAGTGTTAAGGCTATGGATACAGCAAAAACAGTTGCTCTAGTTATACTAGCTATTAACGTTTTATATTTTATTTATTCTATCTACCAAATATCTACAGTTGGCTGGGACGAAATGATGAGAAAATCTCAAGAAATGATGGAACAATATCAACAAAACCAATAATAAAAATATTTTAGAAAATAAAAACGACGACCAATTGGTCGTCGTTTTTATTTAAACTGTTGTTTTTATCCTATAGTAATTAAAACAATGTAGAATTAGCCAGTACTCCTATAAAAACCAACAAATAAAGTGATAATATTACAATTACAAAAACAGCTATAAATTTATAATGTGATTTTAGATTTAAAAAAGCCATTTTAAAATCGTTATTATTATTCGAACTTAATGCGCTTTTCATTTTCTTTGAAAATTTAAATAAATAAAGAAGTGGAAAAAGGTAAATTAATGCAAATAGGACGTAAAAAATGCCTACTCCTACCGAATAACCTAATCCATAAGCTGAATTGTCTCCAAACTTATTTAATCCGGTATAAAAACTTATACCTACACCAATTAAAACCAACAAACCAATACCTATAAAACCGATTACAGATAATAAATAAGACCACTTAATTATTTCTTTTAGATAACCTCTAATTTCATTATTTACTTCTAATTCAAAACTTTCAAAGACCGACCTCTCTTCCATATAAATTTAATTTTCATCTATCAAATACCAATTATTAGCTTTCAAATTGCTTCAATGTTTTTACAATAATACTAACGCAATCTAATAATTGTTCTTTATTCATAACCAAAGGTGGTGCAAAACGTATAATATTTCCATGCGTAGGTTTTGCTAACAAACCATTATCTCGTAATGCCAAACATATATTCCAAGCGGTATCACTGTCTTCATCATCATTAATAACAATAGCATTAAGCAAGCCTTTACCTCTAACTAATTTCGCAATGCTACTTGTTTCAATATAAGTGTTTAATTCACTTCTAAACAATTGCCCTAACACTTCTGCATTATCGGCTAACTGTTCATCTCTAACAACTTCTAAAGCAGCAATTGCTACTACAGCAGCTACAGGGTTTCCTCCAAAAGTACTACCATGATTTCCTGGTTTAATAACATCCATAACGTTATTATTTGCCAAAACAGCACTTACGGGATACACTCCTCCACTTATAGCTTTACCAAGTATTAAAATATCTGGTTTTACATTTTCATGATCTACAGCCAATAATTTTCCGGTTCTAGCAATACCTGTTTGAACTTCATCTGCTATAAACAATACATTATATGCTTCGCACAATGCTTTTGCTTTTGCTAAATAATTGTCGCTTGGCACATAAACACCTGCTTCTCCTTGTATTGGCTCCACTAAAAAACCTGCTACATTCGGATTGTTTTTTAAAGCAGCTTCCAAAGCTTCTAAATTATTATATTCAATTTTAATAAATCCGTTTGTAAACGGCCCGAAATTTTTACGAGCAACAGGATCATTACTAAAAGAAATAATAGTTGTTGTTCGTCCGTGAAAATTGTTTTCACAAACAATAATTTCGGCTTCATTTTTATCTATACCTTTTACTTCATAAGCCCATTTTCTACAAAGCTTCAAAGCGGTTTCTACAGCCTCTGCCCCTGTATTCATTGGTAATAACTTATCAAATCCAAAAAATTCGCAAGCAAATTTTTCGTATCTACCAAGCACATCGTTATGAAATGCTCTAGAGGTTAACGTTAATGTTTGTGCTTGTTGCACCATAGCATTAACAATTTTAGGGTGACAATGCCCTTGATTTACTGCGGAATATGCCGAAAGGAAATCGTAATATTGTTTTCCATCTACATCCCAAACATGCACACCTTCTCCCCTGTTTAAAACCACAGGAAGTGGGTGATAGTTGTGAGCTCCATACTTGTTTTCTAATTCAATTAATTGCTGAGAATTTAATTTTTCTAAAACAGCCATTTTAATTTGTGTTAAATTAATAAATAACCATTCCTTCTGTACCTTTATTCTTCCGAAGATTCGAAAAAGCAGCGTGGGAGAGAAATCATCCCTAGGGCTCGCAAATTACTAAATATTAATTGCTTCATAAAATGTTATTCAGACATTCTTCCAGATAACGATGATACTTGTAATTCCAATCGTTTTAATTCACGCATCAAGGCATTCTTGTCCATTCGCATCCAAGCATATAATTTAATCATAGAATTAAACATCAAACAAACAACAACTCCTAACGCCCATTTAATAAGCTCGTTTGTTTCTGTGACGTTAAAAAACTGAATTAAACAATAAATAAAAAATCCAAATACTATTATATTAACAATATTCATAACAATTACTAACCATCCCAATTTCCCTTTAAAAATTCCAGTAACCATACCCCACATACCTTGCTCCTCTAATTCATCATAAAATTTAGCTTCTTCTTGTGTTAATGTTTCTTTAATTAATTTATCAATGTCTTCCTTATTAGTTTTCATAATTTTTATTTTTTAATGTTTGTTTTAATTTTTCTCTAGCATGAAATAATCTCGATTTTGCTGTACCAACTGATATATTCAAAATATCACTTATCTCTTTTAATGAATAGTCTTGTACATAAAACAACCTAATTACTACCTGTTGATGTTGTGGTAATTCTTTTATTGATTTTAAAAGTGTGTTTTTCAAGTTTTCAGTATCGTTTTCATCTTCTATAACGAGTTCATTCTGTTCATATTTATAATCTTCAAGAACTTTAGTTTTTCTTTTGTTTTCATTTATAACATCTAGAGATTTGTTATAAACAATACGTAATGCCCAACTACCAAAACTATTAGGGTTCTTTAATCTATCTATTTTATTAATAATCACCTTCCAACTATCTTGTGCTATATCTTTTGCTAAATCTGCATCTTTAACTACCCAAAAAGCCTTGTTGCAGAATAATTTATGCCAGCGTTTAACTAATAGAGTCAAAGCTTTACCATTTCCAGACTGGTATTCAAGTATCAACTTACTATCTATTAATTGCTCTTTTTTATTCATTGCAAAACTTTCGCTTTATACTTTAAAGACAGTAAAAGTCTAAAAAGGTTCATTTTTATTTTATATTAAAAAAAATCACATTAAAGTTAATGGAAATAAAATGATATTATTTATTCGTTTTCTCTCCCAATAATTTAAAAATTCAACGTAGAAAAATAATTGCTCTTAAGTAATATTTATCATCTTTTATAAAATTACAATCTATTATTTTAGTAAAATTTAAAATCTAAATTTTCCATGAAAAAAATTTTATCGTTAATACTTTTAGGTATCGTTATCTCTTTTTATAGCTGTGGCGAAAAAAAATCTAACAAAAAACCAGAAACTATAACAATTAAGGAAGCTCCAGCTATGAAAACCGAAGCGCCTAAAACTGTTAAAGGAGATCCCGTTTTAATTGCTAAAGGACAGCAATTATTTAAAGACAAAACATGTTTTACTTGCCATCAAGCAGACACTAAAATTATTGGTCCTTCAATTAAGGAGATCAATAAAATTTATTCTCAAAAAAACGGAGATATTGTTGCTTTTTTAAAAGGGAAATCACCTGCCATTGTAGATACAGACCCTGGACAAGTAGCCGTTATGAAAGCAAATTTAGACAGTTTTGTTAAAGATTTAAAAGATGAAGAGCTGAATGCTATTAAAGTTTATATGCAAAGCGTCAACTAACTTTCACTTTTCTTAATAATTATTTTAAAACGCCTAATAATATTTAGGCGTTTTTTAATGCAAAAAAATTACTTTTGCAGCATGTCTAGAAGAAAAGCAAGAAAACAAGTTTTTGAAAACGTAGAAGTCATTGATGCAGGCGCTAAAGGAAAAACCATAGCCAAAGCACCTGACGGAAAAGTGATTTTTTTACCAAATGCCGTACCTGGTGACGTTGTTGATGTACAAACTTTTAAAAAGCGAAAAGCTTATTACGAAGGAAAAGCAACGGTTTTTCATAAACTTTCTGATAAAAGAACCCAACCTGCTTGCGAGCATTTTGGAGTTTGTGGTGGTTGTAAATGGCAAGATATGGCATACGAACACCAGTTATTTTACAAACAAAAAGAAGTTACCAATAACTTAACCCGTATTGGACATATAGAACTTCCTGAAGTAACACCTATATTAGGCTCTGCTAATCAATATTTCTACAGAAATAAAATGGAATTCTCTTTTAGTGATAGCCGTTGGTTAACATTAGAAGAAATTCAATCTGATGAAGATCTAGGAGATAGAAATGCTTTAGGTTTTCATATTCCGGGTATGTGGGATAAAATTTTAGACTTAAACAAATGTCATTTACAAGCAGATCCTTCAAACGCCATAAGAAATGCGGTT
Organism: Thalassobellus citreus; assembly: GCF_044385915.1. NCBI lineage: Bacteria > Pseudomonadati > Bacteroidota > Flavobacteriia > Flavobacteriales > Flavobacteriaceae > Thalassobellus > Thalassobellus citreus. The sequence goes on from NZ_JBISCC010000121.1 coordinate 268,665, forward strand.
AAAAAATTTGCTATTGAAAATGACATAGAATTTTTCAATACGCGTAATCAAACTGGTTTATTGCGCACCATGATGATTCGCACCTCAAGTACGGGTGATATTATGGTGATGCTTCAGATGTTTCAAGAAGATAAAACGAAACGCGAATTATTACTAGATTTTATTGCGGAAACATTTCCAGAAATAACATCCTTACAATACGTTATTAACGGAAAAGCAAACGATACCATTTACGATCAAGATGTTATTTGCTACAAAGGAAATGATCACATTTTTGAAGACATGGAAGGCTTAAAATTTAAAATTAATGCCAAATCATTTTACCAAACAAATTCCGATCAAGCTTTTGAGCTATATAAAATAACACGAGACTTTGCAGGTTTAACAGGAAATGAATTAGTTTACGATTTATATACAGGAACTGGAACCATTGCGCAATTTGTTGCAAAACAAGCCAGTAAAGTTGTTGGTGTTGAAGCGGTACCTGATGCTATTATAGCTGCCAAAGAAAATGCACAATTAAATAACATTAATAACGTTGAATTCTTTGTTGGAGATATGAAAAATGTATTTAACGCCGATTTTATAAACACACATGGCGAACCAGATGTTATTATTACCGATCCGCCACGTGATGGTATGCATAAAGATGTTGTACAACAAATATTAAATATAGCGCCTAAGAAAGTGGTTTATGTAAGCTGTAACAGTGCTACACAAGCGAGAGATTTAGCTTTAATGGATGCACAATATAAAGTAACAAAAACCCAAGCTGTCGATATGTTTCCACAAACATTTCATGTGGAAAATGTTGTACTTTTGGAAAAACGATAATACTATTAATGAAAAAAATAAGCCTACTTGTTATTATTCTAATTGCAACAATTGTATACATAAGTTGCGAACGCGATGATATTTGCCCTGAAAACACTCCTACAACACCAAATTTAATTATTGATATTTTTAATGCAGAGAGTATAGAAGACGCAAAAAATGCTGTCAATCTACTTATAGTTGGAGTTGGTAATAAAGACACCTTAGGTATCTACCCTTCTACAAGAACTATTGTATTACCACTAAACACAAATGCAGATAGTACCCAATACATACTTCACAACAACTATAAAGTAAAAGAAGATGGAACCATTGAAGGCAAGAAAGATACCCTAACCATAAATTACACCAGAGAAAACGTATATGTATCTCGTGCTTGTGGTTACAAAACCATTTTTAATAATGTAGCCTTTAATGTTGAAACCAATAACTGGATACAATCAAGTCAACCCGCAAACGATAACCAATCTGTAGAAGATGAAGAAGAAGCACATTATATCATATTTTATTAGTAGCCTTATACTAGTATTTCTTATTTGTGCTCCTGCAAACGCACAAAATGATAGCATTGCTAGTACCGTAAACGATTCTATAAAAATTAAAGAAAAATACGGACTTCGTGTTGGAGCAGATCTTAGCAAACTTGTGCGTACATTTCTTGATGATGACTATACAGGTTTTGAGGTTACGGCAGATTACCGATTAAAAAAGCGTTTATATATTGCTGGAGAAATTGGTACTGAAGAAAAAAACACGACTACCAATTACCTTGATATTACCAGCAAAGGAAGCTATATTAAAGTAGGTATTGACTACAACATGTATCAAAATTGGTTAGATATGGATAATATGATTTATAGCGGGTTTCGTGTTGGAGCAAGCACTTTCAGCCAAGACCTAAATAGCTTTAACATTTACAACACAAACCAATATTGGGAACCTCAGTTTTCTTCAACCGATTTAAAAGAGTTTAAAGATTTATCAGCTGTGTGGGTAGAACTTATATTAGGTATGAAAGCAGAGTTACTCAACAACTTATACTTAGGTCTTAATGTTCAGCTTAAGGTTTTAGCAAGTGAAACCGAACCAGACAACTTCCAAAATGTATACATACCTGGGTTTAATAAAACTTTTGATAGTAGCGGTATAGGCGTTGGTTACAGCTATACTATTTCTTATAGAATTCCGCTTTACAAAAAGGACAAATAGTTTAACTCATATATTAGTGCTAGTTTTTACTAACATTAATACTTTTTAAATTTGTTTGTGATGGTTTTTACCATCACAAACAAACATCCTACATGCTTAACTCAAATATTTTTAGTAAATTGCGATAGTAAATACTAACATTAAAAATATTTAAACACTTTAATTATGGCAAATACTAACATTAACTGGACTTCAATGAGCGATAAATCTATCATTGAAAGCATAGGTAGCTATATTAAGCAGCAACGCTTAAATAAAAATAAAACCCAAGCACAAACAGCAGAACATGCAGGTGTTAACCGCTGGACCATTAGCCAAATAGAAAACGGAGAAGCCATTTCATTAACATCTCTTGTGCAAATACTTCGTGCACTCGATTTACTGCATGTTTTTAATTCATTTAAAATAGAGACTCAAATAAGTCCGTTAGAGTTAGCAAAACTTGAAAAACAAAAACGACAACGCGCTAGAAACAAAAATAATAACACGCAAACCGAATCGGAATGGTAAGTACAAACACAGCCTTTGTTAAAATATGGAACCAAATAGTTGGTGCCGTTTCTTGGGATGCTACCACTGGTATTGCCAGTTTTGAATACGACCCAAAATTTAAAACTACCGAAATTGATTTAGCTCCAATTAAAATCCCCATTCTATCAGGAACTAAAGTTTTTTCTTTTCCAGAATTACGTATGTTAAGAAATGGTGATTATGATACGTTTAAAGGTTTACCAGGATTATTAGCCGATGTTTTACCAGATAAATATGGAAATCAACTTATAAATAGTTGGTTAGCACAACAAGGAAGACCAGAAAATAGCATGAACCCTATTGAGCAATTATGTTTTATAGGTACCCGAGGCATGGGAGCTTTAGAATTTGAACCTACACAGTTAAAACCAAACAAACGTACTTTTGAAGTTGAAATAGACAGTTTGGTTGATATTGCGCAACGTATGCTAAACAAGCGTGAAGGTTTTGAAACCAACCTAAATCAAGACGAGCAACAAGCTATGCTCGACATACTAAAAATAGGAACCTCAGCAGGTGGTGCACGCCCAAAAGCAATTATTGCTTACAATAAAAAAACAGGACAAGTACGTTCTGGACAAACCAAATCGCCAAAAGGTTTCGAACAGTATCTTATAAAACTAGACGGTGTTAGCGATGCACAATTTGGAAAAAGCAGAGGCTACGGAAGAATTGAAATGGCCTATTACAACATGGCAAAAGACTGTGGTATAAACATGATGGAGTCTATTTTGTTAGAAGAAAACGGACGCGCACACTTTATGACCAAACGTTTTGATAGAGAGGGTGGCGACATAAAACACCACATACAAACCTTTTGCGCCATGCAGCATTTCGATTTTACCGATATGCAAAGTTTTAGTTACGAGCAACTCTTTCAAACTATGCGTATACTTCGTTTGCCTTATCCACAGGCAGAACAAATGTTTCGCAGAATGACATTTAACGTTATTGCAAAAAACTGTGACGATCATACCAAAAACTTCGCTTTCAGACTAAAACAAGGACAACCTTGGGAGCTTGCTCCTGCTTACGATATTTGCTACGCTTACAGACCAGGTAGTATTTGGGTAAGTCAGCATGCCTTAAGCATCAATGGAAAACGTAAAGATTTTACACGCCATGATTTATTAACCGTAGCTAAAAGCATGAACATTAAAAAGGCAGATAATATAATTACAGAAATAAATCAAGTGGTTGCCAATTGGAACGCTTACGCGGAAGACATTAATGCTAAACCAGAACTACGAGATAATATTAATAATAATTTGTTGTCAATTTAAAAAACACCTTTGCTTAAAAAACAAAAAAACTGTTAATCAAACAGTTAAATCACATCTACCACTATTTCTCATTAGCAGTATAAAGTTAAATTTCCCACCTAGTCATTTCTTCTTATTTTGAACGAAAATAAATTACTAGATTCACTCTATATTCTTACTTTATTGTAAATACTTTTATACAATATTATCTTAGATTTATTTTTTTTTTAGAAAAAAAACAAACAATAGCATAATCAAAACAATCAAAAAACAAAAACAATGAAATTATCAAAAATCATCTTTCTACTTATTGGAGCCATCATTTTAAATAGCTGTGCTTCCCGCTACAAAATAATTAATCCTAAAAGTATAAATTATCTTTCTAGTAGTAAATCTGATGATGTGTTATTAGAATACAAATATGATTTATTAGATAAAAAATACGAAAAGAAAGAAACTAAAAAAGGCGTAAAATTAGTAGCAATAAAAGTTACTAATAATTCAGATAGAGATTTAACTTTTGGAAAAGACATCAAGCTAGTACAAGAAGATGGAAAAGAGTTTTACATCTTGGACTCAGAAAAAACATTCCAAACGCTAAAACAAAGTCCTGCAACACATTTATTTTACTTACTACTAACACCTGTAAATTTATACACAACAAGTTCTAACTCCAACGGTTTTCAAGAAGAAACAAGCTCTACTCCTATTGGATTAGTTTTAGGCCCAGGTTTGGCGGCTGGTAATATGATTACTGCTGGTTCAGCAAATAAAAAATTTAATACTGAAATGTTAGAGTATAATATTAATGGTTCAGTTATTAAAAAAGGAGAAACCGTTTATGGGTTAATTGGCATTAAATCATTCAGCTATAATTCTATAAAATTAAAAGTAGAATAACCCAAAAAATAAATAGATGACCAGAGAAGCACATTTAAAATTTTGTAAACAATGTACAAAAAGAGAACTCGATATGAAAATTGGTCTCATTTGTAGTGAAACAAAAGAAATAGCCAATTTTGAAGGCGAATGCAAATCCTTTGAATTAGATAAAGAGGTTGTAGAAAAAATTGATGATACCGAAGTTGTTGAACATGGGCACGTTTTACAAAACCTATCAGAACGAGACATCGATAAATTTAAAGCAGAGCAAGATTACCCAAAAGCACTCATAGTAGGTTTAATTGTAGGCATTGCAGGTGGTTTATTATGGGCAGCTATTACTGTTGCAACAGAATATCAAATAGGTTATATGGCCATTGCCATAGGTGCAGGTGTTGGCTTAACTATGCGCTATATTGGTAAAGGTATCGATCAAATATTTGGTATTACAGGAGCTATTATTGCTATACTTAGCTGTTTATTAGGGAATTTTTTTAGCATGATTGGTTTTGCTGCAAACCAAGAAGGTTTAGGTTATTTAGAAGTTTTAGGCTTGATAGATTATAGTTTAGTACCATCATTAATGGTAGAAACCTTTAGCCCTATGGATATATTCTTTTATGCTATTGCTGCCTACGAAGGTTATAAATTTTCTTTTAGAGCGTTTACAGAAAAAGATCTTTATAATTTAGAAAGTAATAAGTCTTAACTTGATATATTTTACTGTTTAAAGATTAAAAAAAACTTAAATAAAATAGTATGGAAAACAATTATGCACGATTATCAACACGAGTTAAAGCGGCTGTTATTGATTCCATTGTATTAATAACTTTAATGTATTCGGCTAGCGAAATTTTTAATGCATTCGAAACAGTTTCAAATGGTGTTAGAATATCGGTTTTCATATTTATATTTTTAATTTACGAACCAATTTTAGTAACTTTATTTGGAGCATCGGTAGGACATTTTTTTAATGACATTGTCGTTAAAAAAGAAAAAGATGAAACTAAGAATATTAATTTCCCCATAGCTGTCATACGTTTTATAATAAAAGCACTATTAGGTTGGTTGTCTTTATTAACTATTCATGGAGATAAAAAAGGACAAGCTATTCATGATAGATTTGCTAAGTCTATTGTGAAGGCTTATGAAAAATAAAATTTAACACTAAGTTCTAATTTTTGTATACAAATCAAAAGACTACCTTTTATATTTAACTAAAAAGTAAAAGAAAGTCATTTCGACGCTAGGAGAAATCTCATCACTGCTTTAGCTTCTTTTGTGATTTCTCCTTGCGTCGAAATGACTAAGTGTTTTATTTAATTTTATTTTTATCTATAAATACAAACTACAATTAAGATATTCCTGATTTCGCAGGAACTTTAAATATATTTCCAAACATAAAGCAGTAACTTTACTTCCAAAACCAAACCATGGCAACTACTTTCGCTGCAATAGATTTTGAAACTGCAAAAGGACATCACATTTGTTCTGTTGGTATTGTTACCTTTAAAGATGGTGTTATTATTGATGAGTTTCACGCTTTAATACAACCACCAAACAACGACTATAATTGGCACAACCAGCAAGTACATGGTATTACAGAAGACGATACGAGGTTTGCTCCAAAATTTAGCGCTGTATATCCTGAAATTAAAAAACGAATTTCTGGCATTATTACCGTGGCGCACAACGAATCGTTTGACCGAACTGTTTTACTAAAAACGATGAAAGATTATAACATTCCGCATACAGATTTAGTTATGGAAGAGCGTTGGGAGTGTACACTTAAAATTTATCGTAAAAAAGGTTACAAACCCGCCAAGTTAGATGCCTGTTGCAAAGTGCATAATATTGCTTTAAAACATCATGATGCACTGTCTGATGCACGCGCTTGTGGTAAGTTGTTTTTAATTGCTCAATATGAGCGGTTACCTTTGTTTTAGATGTAAAAGTTAATCCTATGTCATTTCGACGACAGGAGAAATCGCATACAAGTGCTAAAATAATAATGTGATTTCTCCTTGCGTCGAAATGACTAAGTGTGTTTAATAAACTTTATAGCTGTATTAAATACGAAATACTATCAAAAGATTCCTGCCTCAAAAGGAATTTAGTCTTTTTTAATGTATTTCCCCTTCTTACTTCCTTCATACATAACATATTTAACCAAACGCGATTCTAGTTTGGCATTAAATAAATGTATTTTTCTTGACGGTCGTAAGCCTACAAATTTTAAGGCTTCTAAATTAGATGTAATAAACCAAGCATCGGTTCCTGGGTAACTTTGCTTAAGTGTATCGCCAATGTTTGCGTAAAACTCTTCCATATCAATATTTAAACGCTCACCGTAAGGTGGATTAAATACCATGTGTAGTTTTTCGTCGCCTCCTTTTTGGGTTTTAAAGAAGTCTTCATGTTTAACTTCTATAAAATCTTCTAATTGGGCATTTTTTACGTTTTCTTTAGCTTTGGTTACTGCACTTGGTGCTTTATCGTAACCTATTATTTTATGATGAAAATCGCGTGTTTTCTTTAATAGCGATTCTTCTATTTTTTCGAATAAATCGACATCCCAATCGCTCCAACGTTCAAAGGCAAATTCTTTACGCATGAGGTTTGGTGGTATGTTGCAAGCTATCATAGCGGCCTCGATAAGCATGGTGCCCGATCCGCACATAGGATCCATAAAATCGGTTTGTCCGTCCCAACCCGATAACATAATGAGTCCTGCTGCCAATACTTCGTTTATTGGCGCAATATTAGTGGCTGTTTTATAACCACGTTTATGCAGAGAATCTCCCGATGAATCTAAAGAAATAGTACATTGATGCCTATCTATATGTACATTTATTTTAAGATCTGGGAATTTTAAATCTACGTTAGGTCGTTCACCAGTGGTATCTCTAAACTTATCTACAATGGCATCTTTTGTTTTTTGCGCAATATATAGCGAGTGCGAAAATAAATCGGAATGAATGGTAGCATCTACGGCCAAAGTACCTGAGGCTTTTAAATACTGCGACCAATCCATCGCATAGATTTTATTGTATAAATCTTTTTCGTTATTTACTTTAAATGAATGGATAGGTTTTAAAATTTTAACAGCCGTACGCAACCCTAAATTACATTTGTACATAAAGCCTTTATCGCCAACAAATGAGACGTTACGAATGCCTTTCTTAACATGCAATGCGCCTAGTTGTGTAAGCTCGTTTGCTAATAAATCTTCAAAGCCAAAAAGGGTTTTGGCTACCATTGTAAAATTTTCTTCCATTTTTCTTATCAAATACTTTGCAAAAATAACGTAATTTTGCTGCAAACGTTAAAGTTTATTGATAATTCGGGTTAAGGATTGATGCGGCATCCTTTTGCTTTTTTTGCAAAAGATATAGCGGAAAGCCTGACCTTATGTTGCCTAAGCAACATGAGGGAACCCCAAAAACATATATGAGCAAAGACACTACAAAATGGTTTACATCGTGGTTTGATACACCATTTTACCATATTTTATACAAGGATAGAGACGATACGGAGGCGCATGCTTTTATGGATACGCTTACCAATTATTTAAACATTCCGGAGAGCGGTACTGTTTTAGATTTGGCTTGTGGCAAAGGACGGCATGCTTTGTATTTAAATAAAATAGGCTATCATGTTACGGGTGTAGATTTAAGCGAAAACAGTATTAATTACGCCAAACAGTTTGAAAACCATTCGTTACATTTTGATGTGCACGACATGTGTAAACCGTATTCTAAACAGTTTGATGCTGTTTTTAATTTATTTACAAGTTTTGGGTATTTTGATAAGGATGAGGATAACTTAAATACGATTAAGGCTATAAAAGCAGATCTTAACGAGTTTGGTTTTGGGGTGATTGATTTTATGAATAGCGAATTTGTTATTGATAATTTAGTACCCGAAGAGGTTAAAACGGTTGATGGTATTACCTTTAATTTAAAACGCTTTGTGGAAGACGGTTATATTGTAAAAGATATTAACTTTACGGTTGATGGTACTTTATACAATTTTCAAGAGCGTGTGCGGGCTTTTACTTTAGTCGATTTTGAAGCGCTTTTTGAAGCGGCTGGTGTATTTTTACTAGATGTTTTTGGCGATTATAAATTACGTAAGTTTAATGCTAAGACTTCCGACAGATTAGTAATGATTTTTAAATAGTCAATTTTTGACTGCAAATTATACTCACAGTTGTGAGCTTTATTTTTTTAAATGAATAACTACTTATTACCTTTTTACGCTGTTATTTTGGGCGTGCTTATTGCAAGTTTTACCAAAAACAAAAAAACATGGAACACTAAGCTCCTACTCTCTTTTAGTGGTGCTTTTTTATTGGCATTAACGCTTTTTGAGTTATTGCCAGAAGTGTATGAGCATTTAGACACCAAACTTGCCGGACTTTTTATTATGTGTGGTATTATGCTGCAAATAGTGTTAGAACTGTTTTCTAAAGGCGCCGAACACGGGCATGTACACGTACATAAGCACGACACGTCGTTTCCATGGTTGTTGTTTGTTAGTTTATGTATTCATAGCTTTTTAGAAGGGTTTTCTATACATGAACATAACGATATGGTTTATGGTGTTTTAATACATAAAATTCCTATTGCAACTATTATTAGTATGTTTTTATTTAAGTCTAATTACAGTAAAATTCAAATTGGATTGTTTCTGCTTGTTTTTGCAAGTATGACGCCTTTAGGCACCATGATTTCTCATACTTGGGAAGCGCTTTCTAATTACGGACACGCTATAAATGCACTTGTTATTGGTATCTTTTTCCATATTTCGACCACCATTTTGTTTGAAAGCGGCGAAGGACATAAATTTAATTTATCGAAATTTATTGCCATTATTTTAGGGGTTGGTATTGCTTATTTTATATAAACCTGTCATTCCTGCGAAGGCAGGAATCTCATAAATTAAAACAGAATTAATGTAAAATAGATTCCTGCCTGCGCAGGAATGACAAGAATTGAAATTATAAAATTGAGGAGATTCCCTTCTTCAAGGGAATTTAAAAACAACTTTTTGATGTTTAGTAAAGAAGAATCACGCAAATTAAAACAAGAATTTTGGACGAGTTTTGGGAAATCGTTTCCACGGAAATGGATTTTATACAACACCAAACTGAAAGGTTTTAGTTTTAAATTTCATTTTGATACCAAAAGCGCTTTAATTGCTTTAGACCTTGAAGACGATTTAGAAAACCGTATTAAATACTGGGAAAAACTAGTGGCTTTAAAGTCTATTTTTATTGAAGAATACGTGCCTGATGCTATTTTTGAAGAAGAATATTTTTTAGATAATGAAAAAGAGATTTCTCGTATTTACTTGCCTTTAGAACAGAAAGTATCTATACATAACAAAAACACTTGGCGTGATGTTATGGAGTTTTTTAATGAAAATATGAGCTTATTTGAAGCCTTTTTTGAGGAATATAAAGAGGTTATTGAAGGGTAGAATCCTGCGCAGGCAGGAATCTGGTGAATTAAAAAGGTATTATTATCTAAATAGAAAAAGACGATAACAAAACGATTGAATAAAAACTTCTTGCAATAAGATTCCTGCCTACGCAGGAATTGTTTTCTCCATCAAATAATCATCCATAACAAAGCCATTACCAATATCCTCTATTGTAGATGCTGTTTTTACAAATCCCATTTTCTCATAAGCTAGCATAGAATTGCTATTATACTTATTCACATTGAGTTTTATAACAGATATATTTTGAGACTTAGCCATAGACTCTGTAAAGAACATGGCTGCTTTCGCTATTTTTTTCCCTCTATAAGTTTTTAAAACATATAATTTACTAATGTATAAATAATCAGATTTGTTTTCTATGGCTGTATAACCTACGGGTTCATTATTGTATGTCAAACAATAAAATAACACACCTACTTGCACACGTTCTTCAATGCTTTTCACAGAATTATACTTTTCAAGCATATACTCTATTTGTTCTAAGCTAATTATTTTTATATAATGCTCATGCCAAATAGTATGCGCTAATTTTGAAATACATTCGTAATCGGCTTTCGTTGTTGCTGGTTGAAGTTTAATCATACTAAATCACATAAAAGAATATCATAAAAAAATGAAACACCGCACCTGCTAAAACAAACAAATGCCAAATAACATGATTATACGGTATTTTTTGAATGGCATAAAAAATAATACCGACGGTATATGCTAATCCGCCAGCAAAAAGAAACAAAATACCATCACTTCCTATAATATCTGATAAGTTAGAAAAATCGAAAACAATAAGCCACCCCATAACTAAATACAGTAATGTTGAAAACAACTCAAAACTCCCCGTAAAAAACAGCTTTAAAACCACTCCAAAAGCTGCAATACCCCAAACTATCCAAAAAAGCAGCCAACCACTACTTTCACTAAGTGTAATTAACAAAACAGGTGTGTATGTGCCAGCAATGAGTAAGTAAATACTAATATGATCTACAATTCTGAAGTAATGTTTCTTTTTTTCACTCTTTACAGAATGATATAAAGTAGAAGCTGAAAATAAAACTATAATAGAAATACCATAAACAATAACACTAAAAAGACTCCAAGCAGTTTTATTGCTGTCAAAATGAATAAGTAATACCAAAACAACAATACCAAACAAAGCACCAACAGCATGAGTGAGAGCATTTAGTTTTTCTTCGTATGCTGTTTGAATGCGCATGAGTTTATGGTTCTTTAGATTGATGTAACCATTTATCGGTTAAATCGTAAAAATCAAAAGGAATTGCAGATTTTTGATACTCTAATCGTCCACTTTGAAAATTACGCTGTAAAATATCTTCAATTAAATAATCTTCTTTTTCATTAAGAGGGTCAAACTCTTTTTTTAAAGAAATATCGAACATACTTGCCGTTGTATTATACCAAAAGGCACGCCAGCCACTGCGTAATTCTTTTACTAAATCGAATGCTGTTCTTCCAGTTTGTCTATGTATCAACTTAACCAATATTTGACCTTCTGTTCTTGTAAATTTTTTAAGCTTTTCTGAAAACTCGCCTTCAATATACTTTTGAAGCATTTTAGTATAACGTTTTTTATCACGCTTTTTAGTCATTGTTTCTAAACGAGCACTTAAAGAATCTAATCTATCAGCCGCCATTTTAGCATACGGATATACTTTTATAGTTTTTCTACGTAAAATTAAATACCTAATTCTGTCCTTTTTACTATCAAACTTTAGCTTATTTAAAAGCATAACCTCTTCAAGATTTATAGTTGTTCTAGGAACTGAATCGCCTTTAATAATAAGATACTTTGTTTCTGTTGAATCTTGCTCAACATCAGTAACTTGAGCAAAAAGCAAAACAGGAAAAAATAATATTATAAGTTTTAAATATTTCATCTATAAAAACAACAAAGCTTTAATGCATCAAAATTACTAATTTCCACTGTTTAAAACATTTTTTTTCTATTTATATTATTATTTTAGTGCAAAACTTTTATACATGGCAAAGAAGAGCATTCTTAATAAAAAGTCGATAGACTTTCTTGAAAAATATTTAAATAACGCAGCACCAACCGGCTATGAGTGGGATGGACAAAAACTATGGATGGATTACCTTAAACCATATGTTGATGAATTTATTACCGATACTTATGGTTCGGCCGTAGGCGTTATAAACCCTGAAGCAAAATACAAAGTTGTTATTGAAGGACATGCCGATGAAATTTCGTGGTATGTAAATTATATAAGTGATAACGGACTTATATATGTGATTAGAAATGGTGGTAGTGACCACCAGATAGCACCAAGTAAAATTGTAAACATTCACACAAAAAATGGTTTTGTTAAAGGTGTTTTTGGTTGGCCAGCTATACATACAAGAAGTAGAACAAACGAACAAGCACCAAAACCAGATAATATCACTATTGATGTTGGAGCAAAAGACAAGGAAGAGGTTGAAAAAATGGGCGTTCATGTAGGGTGTGTTATTACCTATCCAGACGAATTTCATATTTTAAATGGCAATAAGTTTGTTTGTCGTGCTTTAGATAACCGCATGGGTGGTTTTATGATTGCTGAAGTAGCACGTTTACTTAAAGAAAACAAAAAAGAACTTCCTTTTGGTTTATACATTACCAATGCTGTACAAGAAGAAATAGGCTTACGTGGTGCCGAAATGATTACGCAAACCATTAAACCTAATGTTGCTATTGTAACCGATGTAACGCATGATACATCTACTCCAATGATTGAAAAGAAAGTACAAGGCGACTTAGAAATTGGAAAAGGTCCTGTTGTTGCTTATGCTCCAGCTGTACAACAAAAATTACGTGATTTAATTACGGAAACTGCAGAAGCTAAAGAAATTCCTTTTCAACGCTCTGCCCTATCTCGTGCAACAGGCACCGATACAGACGCTTTTGCTTATAGTAATGGTGGTGTTGCCTCTGCTTTAATTTCGTTACCGCTTCGTTATATGCATACTACAGTTGAAATGGTGCATAAAGATGATGTTGAGAACGTTATAAAATTAATTTACGAAACATTACTGAATATAAAAGATGGAGAATCTTTTAGTTATTTTGAATAATATTTTTATTGATTCCCGCTTTCGCGGGAATCTTTTTTAACAGTCATTTCATGGACGAATACATAGACATAGTAACTAAAGAAGGTAAGCCTACAGGGAAATCTGAACTTAAATCTATTATCCACCAAAAAGGATACTACCATAATACAGCGCATATTTGGTTTTACACCGCAAATGGTGAGGTATTATTATCTCAACGATCTGCAAAAAAAGCAATTTGTCCACTCATGTGGGATGTATCGGTTGCTGGACATATAGATGCTGGAGAAACTATAGAACAAGCTGCTGTTAGAGAAACTCAAGAAGAAATAGGCGTATCTATCTCTGAAACCGATTTAAAAAAAATAGGCATGTTTGAATGTTTTAAATCTTATGGAGACAACATTCATGATAACGAATTTCATCATACCTTTTTAGCAGAACTTAAAGTTCCAATATCTAAATTAACACCACAGGAAGAAGAAGTTGAAGCTATAAAATTAATTTCTATTGAAGATTTAAAACTCCTTTTTAAAACTATTGGCAATAACAATAATCACTTTGTAGAATCTAACAAACCGTATTACGAATTTGTTTTACAAGAAATTATAAAAATTCTGAGTTAAATGAATTTATTATTAGTTGCTATTGCTCCAGTAGTAGTTGTTATTTTATATATCTATTATAAAGATAAATATGAAAAAGAACCGAAACGCCTTCTTCTTTATAATTTCTTATTAGGAGCTATAGTTAGCATTATTATAACTACCATATTCTATTATATTTTTGATATTGTTTTACCGTTAACAGATTACGAAAGCATCTTTCAGCAGTTTATAAAAGCTTTTTTTGTTGTTGGTTTTTCTGAAGAATTTAGCAAATACATTATAGTTTACTATTTTGCGCAGCGCAATAAAGCATTTAACGAACCATTTGATGGTATTGTTTACGCCGTTATGGTTTCAATGGGGTTTGCTGCAACAGAAAACATATCGTATGTATTACAAGGCGGTTATGAAACCGCGCTTTTAAGGGCCTTTACAGCTGTTCCTGCTCATGCTACCTTTGGTATTCTTATGGGATATTATATGGGAAAAGCAAAATTCTCAAATAATAAAACCATATTAAACATTAGCGGTTTACTTTTAGCCACTCTTTTTCATGGTGCTTACGACTTTTTCTTATTTATTGATTTTGTACCAGGTATTTGGGTTGGTGCTTTTATATCGCTATTTATTGGCATTGTATTATCTAGAAAGGCCATTAAACGACATCAAGACAATTCGAATTTTAAGATCTAAATAAATCAATAAAAAAAGGAAGCCTATTAACAAGCTCCCTTTTAATTTACATAACCAAATAAAAGCTACCTTTAAATTAACCTTAATTTAAATAGCTTTTATCATAACAACCATAACCCTATTTTACTTTCATATTACAATACAAGATTGTAATTTTTTCCAACCCTTTTGAAAGCAAAACAAGTAGGCTATCATGAGTGGATTATAGTTGTTGATTAATAGCTCTACAAATTTTATAATTCACTTTGATTAAAGCATCATTTATTACTACGCATTTATTACGCAAACCTTTAAAATAAAGAGATTAAAGCCTTTTTTATTAAAAACATCAGAAATTAAAACATTTAGACAAATAAATTTATCACATTATTAAAATGTGGCTTCAAGATGCTTTATTAAAGTTGTATTTTCGAGATTAATTTTTTTAGTAATACGGTAACGTTTACTTTCTATAGCTCTAACAGTAGTATTTAAAAAAACAGCTATTTCCTTATTTTTAAAACCAATGAATAAATAATAACAGATAATAACTTCTGAATTATTTAATTGCGGATAAAATTCATTAATTTTCTTAAAAAACTCAATATTCAAATCGTTTACTAATTCTAAATGGCTTTCTGTTTTATCTAAAAGTGTTGAAGAATTAAGGTGTAAATTTTTATAAAAACCTTTTATGCTTTCACGTAAACTTAAAGGATCATTAATTGCAGCAATTGTTTTAACCTCTTTTTTTAAATTGACTATATACTCTTCTAAACCTTGTACTTTAACCGTAAGCTTTTCGTTATTAGATTTTAAATAAGAAAGATTACTTTCTTGATTTCTAACCTTCTTTAATTTAAACTTGACTTTCTTTTTATTATTAATAAACAAAACACATAAAAAAGATAAAGCAAAAAATAGTATAACAGCTAGAGCCCCATTAAAATATTTTTTAATATTTTCAACTTCCAATTCAGATTCTGCTTTTATCAACAAATCATTTAGTTTATGATCGGCATTTACTATATTATTCATCATTTTTTCTTCAAAAACCAATAACGAATCTACATAAGCTCTAGCTTTATCAATATTTCCAGAAATTTTATATGCGTTTATACTTAGGTTTAAATAGTTCTTTACTAAATTAACATCCATATAGTTTCTAAGTTTAGCTGCCTCTGACAAATAATAAAACGTAGAATCTAATTGTTTCTTTTTAAAATAATTTTCGGCCAAAGGCACATCAATTCCTACTTTAAAAGCTAAATAATTATATTTAATTATTGTTGAATCTTTTTCTAAAGATTTAAATTCCTTAAAATATTTTTTTGCTTTATTTAAACTATCAAGATCTATATAATTTACAGACAACATAAAAGTTGCAAACATATAATAGTAAGCATCTTCTTTAGCATTTTTATAAGTATCTAGATGTTTTATTAACATCTTATTACATGCATCATAATTATAATCAAGAAACAAAGTATAAGCATGCATTTGTTCAACTTCTAGTAAGCCAAGTGAATCATTAGCTAAAATAAAATACTCTTCTGCTTTATCTAAATATTTATAAGCAATAGTATCTTTTTTAGCAAAATAAACTCTTGTAAACAATTCTAAACAAGAAGTAGCTGCAACACTATAATTCTTTTCTTCTTTCGCATATTTATATGCTAGTAAATTACTTTGATATTTATCAGCCTCTTCATGCCTGTCATCATGTACTAAGGCCTTAATAGCATAATAGTCGGCAATTCTACCCTCTATAGCTTCTTCAATAGGTTTCGGTATAGAGTTTAAAAAATTACTAGCTATTTTAGAATTTGTATCTATATATACTTCTGCTGAATCAACAAAACGATGATAATTTTTATTTTTCTGACTAAATCCTGAAAAACATAAAATTATAGCAAAAAAGCTTGAAAATAATATTTTGAGAGAGTAACTATTTTTTTGCATTACTATAAGTATGCTGTTGTTTTAAAATTATGCAAAAATACATAAAAACAAGATAAAATAGCATATAAAACATTACATCTTATATAACACAGAAAATTCAATGTTCGTTGTGTTATGGCCTTCATTTGGAACTTTCAGTTGTAAGTTAGACGTATGTCTTAACGAATATCTAAAATCAAGTTGTGCCTGACCAATTCTATAAGATAACCCTAATCCAAATACATCTGAAAACGCAAATCCTTTTGCTAACCTCTCCGTAGGTTTATCAGCAATCATAGGACCAACACTACCTAAAGCATATGCACTTAGATTGTTATATATATTATACCTCGCTAAAAAACCAAGATTTAACACATACTCTTTAATGGTTCTATTTTGAGTATATAAATCTCTTAATTCTAAATAGTTTTCACTATCAGTAGGTTTTATAAACCATTTATTTAGTAATTGATGCTCAGCTAAATTATAACTTGGCTCTATATTAATCTCATAACTCCAATCTTTTTTTTCTAAAATCTTATAGTTTATTACAGCTTTATAAAAAGTAATTTCATGACTATAATCTTTTGAATTAAAAGGAAACTTATTTTGAGATCCTGTTCCGTAAGACAAACCTAATTTAAGGTTTTCTTTTTTTATTTGAGCTAATGCTATATTATTTACAACGAAAAATACAACAATCAGAAAATATCTATTAAAAATAAACATCATTTAAAGTAACTTAACCTTTTACAATTTCAGATCGATGCATAAACGAATCTTGCCAACGTTCAAAACGAGCATCAAATTTATCAGAGAATACTAAATATTGGCATTTCCCAATACTTTCTGGTGTTCTTGTTACTTCACTTAAACTATTATTTCTAAATAAAAATTCAGCATCTTCAACAATAAACATTTGCAACTTATTAAGATTAATGCCATTTAAAAAAAAGATTTTATTTAGACGCTTTGGGGTTGCGATAACAATATCGGTTCCAACATAAATTTCATCCTTTTGGTCGTCTATACTCTTTTCTTCATAAGCACAATATACACGTAAATTGGTTCCTTTTTTAAACGCATTAAACTCTAATTCTAAATCTAGTGCAGCTTGCTTATCTTTTACAAAAATGAGTGCACGCGGTGCATCTTCAAAAGCATTTTTTAATTTTTGAATAACACTAATAACCAAACTAGTTGTTTTACCTGATTCTTTTGGAGCGATAACAAACAAACTTGATCCCCCTTTAATTTTAGATAATATTTTTTTCTGAAGCGGTAAAGGCGTATCAAACCCCTTATGAGCAATCGTATCTTTAAGTGGTTCAATTAATTTCTTGAATGGCATAAATAGTGTTTAATTTTATTTGCTTCAAATATAAGGTTTTCAGAATCTATATATAGTAGGAATATTGAAAACAAAAAAAGGCATTCATTTCTGAACACCCTTTTTCTGCTATTAGTCACTCTATAATTTAGAATTCTAAATCTGCTACTAAATCGAACTCATCGTAAATAGCTTTATCTTTTAAACCATCCATAAAACTAGCCGAACCATATTTTATATCATATTTAGTTCTATCTACTTTTAAAGATGCTGTTGCTTTATTTCCATAAATTGAAATTACAAAAGCAATAGGGTGTGTTTGTTCTTTTATTGTTAAATTTCCAGTAACATTATAAGCGTTTTTTCCAGAAGCTTCTACTTTAGTAAAAGTTAATGTTGCCGTTTTAAATTTTTCAACACCAAAGAAATCTGCAGATTTTAAATGTCCATCTAACTTCCCTTTATACTCTCCTTGTAAATCGGTTGTATTAATAGTAGTCATATCAATAACAAACTCTCCTCCTACTAGTTTACCTGCGTCAAAAGATAATGATCCAGATTTAATAGCAATAGTACCTTCATGAGATCCTGTTACTTTATAACCTTTCCAAACAACTTTACTGTTATCTGTTTTAATGTCCTTTTTATCTACATCTATTCCTGTAAAAGAAAATGATGCAAATGCTATTATTGCTACTGCTGCTAAATTTTTAATTACTTTTTTCATCTTTTTGTTTTTTAATAAATATTATGATACAAATGTCTGAAACAAGTATTGAACAAAAAATAAGATAGATTAAGAAATGATGTTAATCTAGATTAACATTTATCGATCTAAAAGAAGTTGACTTTTTAGTTTACTAAGAAATTCTTTAGTTATACCAAGGTATGAAGCTATCATATACTGAGGTATACGTTGCTCAATTTTAGGATATTGTTCTTTAAAATACACATATTGCTCTTTAGCAGAAAGACTAAAACCTCTAACTATTCGTTTTTGTGATGCTATAAACCCGCGTTGTATAATTTGTCTAAAAAAACGTTCTAACTTAGGTATTTTATCAAACAATTCTTCTCTAGTGTCGTAAGGAAACAAGACTAAATCTGTGTTTTCTATACATTGAATATTAAAATCGGCTGGTGTTTGTGTTATAAAACTAGCCATATCAGAGGTCCACCAATCTTCAATAGAAAACATTAAAATATGCTCCTGCCCTTCTTTATCTACATAAAACGTTTTAGTGCAACCAGACAATACAAAACATTCATTTTTACAAATATCGCCTTGTTGTACAATATATTGTCCTTTTAAATAGGTTCTTAAAACAACTTTTGACTCTAAAAAAGCTTCTTCGTCTTTAGTTAAATCAATGTAGTTACTAATATATTTTAAAAGTGGTTCTATTTTTTTATCTATCATTTTATGAATCTAATAAACGCCTATGATAATTAATTTGCCCTAAGTGATAACTAAAATGGGTTGTCAAAAATGTTAAAAAATATTCAAAAGTCATCGGTTCTTTAAAAACCTCAATAGGATATTTTTTTTGTAAATCATTAACTGATAATTTACTTAAAGCATCTTCAATAACAACTACAGTATCATCAATCTGCTTTAAAAGACTATTAACAGGAATATCTTTAATAGAAAACTCAAGTTCTATTTGTCTTACATAACCTGTATTCCCTATAACGGCCCCAATAAAATGGTTAAGGTTTCCTATAATATGTAAACATAAATTTCCAGCAGAATTATTAATATTTTTATCTATAATCCAAAGGTTTTTTTCAATTTTATATAATTCAATCTCTTCTTTAAGACTAGCTAAATTATTTTTAAATATTTTAATTAAAGTTTCTGTATACATCGTCCTTTTTTTTGTATCAAATTTAGTAATAATAATATTGTATTATTAAATGATTATTGAGTTTTTACTCCATTAAATTCTTCTACTTTTGTTGTATGCAAAAAACAGAACATTTTAAACTAGAATTTGTAGCCTTAATGGCAGCACTCATGTCTATTGTAGCACTGTCTATTGATGCCTTATTGCCTGCGCTACCAGATATTGGAAAGTCTTTAAATGTTACAAACACAAGTGATAACCAACTGCTTATTACCATGATATTTTTAGGTTTAGGGTTTGGTCAACTTATATTCGGCCCTCTTTCTGATAGTTTTGGTAGAAAACCTATTGTTTATTTCGGATTTACACTTTTTATAATAGCTAGTATTATTTGTGTTGCTACTAATAATTTTGAATTAATGATTATTGGACGCGTACTTCAAGGTGTAGGCTTATCGTCTCCTAGAAGTTTAAGTTTATCTATGATTCGAGATTCTTATAGTGGAGATTATATGGCAAAAATAGTGTCTATTGTTGTTATGTTTTTTCTATTAATTCCTGTTATTGCTCCTACTTTAGGGTTATTTTTACTTCATTTTTTTAATTGGGAATCTATATTTTATTTCAACTTAATTTTTGGCATATTTATTATGCTTTGGTTTTGGAAACGACAACCAGAAACCTTACCCAAAGAAAAACGCATTAAGTTTACACCACATCTTTTTATTGATGGTACAAAAGAATTTTTTAAGTATCCTGCCGCTGTTGCGTTTACGCTTGTATCTGGTTTTATTACGGGGTCTTTTATGGTTTATTTAAGTACCTCACAACAAATTTTTGAAGATCAATACAACTTAGCCGATATGTTTCCATACATTTTTGCTAGTCTAGCTATTTCTATAGGTTTGGCTACTTTTTTAAATAGCCAATTGGTAGTAAAATTTGGTATGATGCGCATTGCATACATGGCAAGCATAGCATATTCAGTAATTTCTATTTTTTACGTTGTTTTATTTTGGTCTGGCAACAATCCTAATATTTATGTTTTAGTAGGATTTTTTGCTTTACAATTTTTTTCGGTTGGCTTTATTTTTGGCAACCTTAGAGCTTTAGCTATGCAACCAATAGGACACATTGCTGGTATTGGCGCTGCTATTAACGGTTTTATTTCAACAGTTATGGCGGTTCCTATTGCTAACTACATAGGTGGTTTTGTAAAAAATTCTGTTTTACCTCTCTTTATTGGTTTTTCAATTTTTGGTATTTTATCTGTATTTGTTTTCTTTGTTTTAAACCGAAAAACTAAATTAGTTACTAGTTAATTTTTTTCTTCCTTTAAGATAAACTTACAAAAGAGACTTTAAAATAAATTTTTTAATTACAGCATATCACGCTTTAATTCGAATATTTTTATAATATTTATTTATATTGAGCGACATGAAATGCGCAATTAATATCACTAAATAAACATATAATTATAATGAATACAAATAACTCACAATTCACAAAATATGAAGACAACAATAATATATGGTTGTCTCAAAAAAACAATCAAGAATTTAACTTAACTGATTATGGCGTAACACCCACCATTCTTGAAAGCGAAGCGCAGGTAGGTCAAGCCATGTTAAATGAACTTTACAGCACTGCAGCATCAAAAGAAGGCGATATTAATATTGCTCTTCTTGGAGGAAGAGGCGCTCAGGAGTTACACCGTTTATTAGGAGCGTTAGCAAAATCGAACAAAGAGGATTCGCTACTCGCAAGACTAAATGTATTTACTCAAGATGCCCTTGCCCCTATGGGTATGAGTAATGGTTTTAGTTTTGTTAGGGATTTTGAACGCATTTTGGGCGATGAATTTTTCAAAAAAATAAAAAGCTTTACTCCAATGCGAACAGATACAAAAGATTTAGAGTCTGCACTTATAGAATATTTAAATAAACTGGAAGCATTAGGTGGTTTAGACATCTTTTTTATTGGTCATGGCCCAGAAGAAAACCATGCATCACACCTTGCTTACATTAAACCTTTCTCTGGAGCACAGAGTCACCATGTTGCAGGAATAATTCCAATATCTAGCAGTATTTTAGAACACCACATTAGCAAATTTAAAGCAGGAGGAAGCGTTGTAAATGCAAGTGATGAAAAGGAATGTCGATCTGCTAAATACATCCTTACTTTAGGACCAGCAGCCATATTACAAGCAAAAAAAATAGTTCAGTCTGTGGTGGATGCCGATTCCGCTTCTGCTAAAATAAAAACGTATGCAAACGTGCTTAACACAAAAATTAGTTCAAACACAGAAGAAGCGATGCAGCAATTAAACACAAATCCTGGATTATGGATAAAGTTACATCCCAATGCAAAATCTTTTGTATTGCCTAGTTTAGGTCTGTAATCAAGAAAAACAAGAAATTAACTGAACACCCACTTTAATTTTATAAAGTCATATAAAATTAAAGTGGGTGTTTTGTTTAGTAACCCGGAATCGTTTACTATTAATTACTCAATATGCTAAACGAACAACGCTATAAAACTTCACCAAGACTTCTAAATCTTAGCTTGATACGTATACAAATCAAAATACCTACCACCTGAAGCTATTAATTCGTCGTGTGTACCACGTTCTACAATATGTCCAGCTTCTATTACTAAAATTTGATCTGCTTGTCTAATCGTACTTAAACGGTGTGCAATTACAATGGTGGTTCTATCTTTAATTAATTCGGCTAAACTTTTCTGAATTAACGCCTCACTTTCGGTATCTAAACTAGAGGTTGCTTCATCTAAAATAATAATTTTAGGATTTGCCAAAATAGCACGCGCTATTGCCAATCGTTGACGCTGTCCTCCAGATAATTTGACGCCTCGTTCTCCTATCAACGTATCTAAACCTTCATCAAACCTATCGGTAAATTCATTTACATAAGCTGCTTTTACAGCGTTTTGTAATGCTTCTTCGGAAGCATTTGGTCTCGGGAACATAATATTTTCTCTAATCGAGCCTTCAAATAAAAATTCATCTTGCAACACCACTCCCAAGTACTGACGATAACTACTCAACTTAACCTTCGATAAATCTTGATTATCGATAGTTACTGTTCCTGCTTTAGGCGATAAAAAAGTAGCCGATAAGCCTGCAATAGTCGATTTTCCAGAACCTGAACTTCCAACCAAAGCCGTAACCGATCCTGCTGGTGCTTTAAAATTTATGTTATGCAAAACTTCTTTGCCTTCTTCATACGAAAACGACACATCATCAAACTCTAAATCTCCTTTAAAAGTTTCTAACTGAATATCTCTATCTTCGGCATCTTCCTCAGCAGTCATATTCATAAGCTCTTCGGTTCTATCTAAACCTGCCAAAGCTTCGGTTAACTGACTTCCTATATTACTCATTTGCACAATTGGCGCTATCATAAAACCAAGTATTAAAGTAAAAAAAAGAAACTCACCCGAGGTCATCTCTCCCAAAATCATGTAATACCCACCAATACCCATAATACCAGTAGTGGCAACTCCTATTAAAAAAGTAGACGAACTCGTCATAAAAGCTGTAGCAGTTAAACTCTTTTTTACATTCTGAAATAGTTTATCAACGCCTTTTTCAAACACATCATTTTCTTGTTGTTCGGCATTAAACGCTTTTATAACACGAACACCTGCTAAGGTTTCGGTAAGACGCCCTTTAACTTCGGCGTTTATTTTACCACGTTTTCTAAAAATAGGGCGAATGTATTTAAAGGCTCTCAGCGCAATGTATCCAAAAATTGAAAGTGGTACAAACACAAAAAGAGTCATCCACGGATTTAGTTTTATTAAAATAACTAAAGATATTATGGCTGTAAACGATCCGCCAACTAATTGTACTAAACCTGTACCTATTAGGTTTCTAACACCTTCTACATCGCTCATAATTCTAGAAACCAAAGCGCCCGACTTTGTATTATCGAAAAAACTAATGGGTAACGACAATACTTTTTTCTGTACTTGCGCACGCAGTTCGCTAATTAAATATTGTGCTTGCACACTTAAAATACGAGTAAGCAAAAATGATGTTGTAGCTTGTATAGTAATAGCTGCTATTACAATACCAATTAAATAATAAAGCTGTGTATAGTCTTTATTTGGCACGACTTCATCTAACAATACTTTACTCTGCCATGGTAAAATTAAGCCCGATAAACTTCTAATAACAATTAATAGTAAACCAATAAAAACCAACTTTCGCCTTGGCCAAATAATAGTTTTAAAGGCTTGTACCATAGTTACTTTAGAGGCTTTTTTGGTTTTGTTTATAGATGATTCTTTTAAATGTTGCATTTAAATAATTTTAATAGAAGAAGTAGTAGGCGAAATTAACTATTCTTTACAACGAATCATATAAATAAAGAGCCTAAAAATTAAAAGTGTCTAGTTTTTATGGGTTTACACTTTATAAGTACAGGAACTTATTGCTTTTGTGGTAAGAAAAATCTAATTTTGGGTATCGTTTGACGTAAGTCGTTAAAAACTCGTAAAAATAAAACCAATCTTTATGAAAATTAAAAACCTACTAAATTTAATTCTTTGTCTAATCTTATTAAACTGTTCAACTAACGATAATAATTCAGAACCAACTGAAAATATTTTTAATGGTGATATTATAATTAAATCCCAAAGTGAAGTTATCGAATTAGGCAACAATAAGTATACAAAAATTACTGGAAGTTTAAGAATTGAAACTGATCTAAGCTCATCAGATATAAATGATTTATCCCTGTTTAGTAATCTGACTGAAGTTGGTGGTGATTTTGTTTTAAAAAACAATTCTTATATCAAAAATTTAAATAATTTTAATAACATTGAAACTATAGGAGGTAATCTAGAATTAATTGAAAATGGTATAAAAAATTTAGATGGATTCATTAAACTTAAGAAAATAGGTGCGGACATAATACTTATTCAAAATGCTCTTGAAAATCTAGATGGCTTTAAAAATCTTGAAATTATAGGAGGAGGATTACTTATAACTCAACCTTTAATTAGTAGTCTTGATGCGTTTAGCAATGTTTCTTCAACTATTAAAGGATTTGTTCTTTTAGAAATGAAAAATCTTCAAAATTTAAATGGACTCCCAAAAATTGGACTAACTACAAAATCAATAAAAATATCTCAAACAAGAGTTCAAAGTTTAGAGCCTTTTTCTAACCTTCAGAACATAGAAGGTTTATTAGAAATAATTAATAACGATAATTTAGAAAGTTTAGATGGTTTACATAATATAAATTCTACAGGAAAACTAAGTATTAGAGGAAATGATGCTTTAAAAAATTTAGACAAAATAAACAACTTATCAATTCTATATGGAGAATTAGATATTTTTGGAAATTTAAATCTAGAAAACATTAATGGTTTATCAAAGATCACTTCTATCAATGGGGATCCTTTATCAACTAATGGACATTTTTTTGGTAATATAAATATTGAATTTAATGATAAACTGACAAGCATTAATGGTTTAGAAAACATTACATCTTTAAGTAATGGGTTAACAATTGAAAACAACATGAATTTAACCGATTTCTGTGCAATAAGTAATCTAATTAAAACTAGAGAAAAGCCTATTTCAATTAGAGGCAATGCTTTTAACCCTAACAAACAAGACTTTATAAATAATAATTGTGGTTTATAATAATAATTTTTGCAAACATTCTATATAAAAATCGCTAGTTTTACCTAAATCAAAATTGAATACTCTCTTACTTGCTTCTGATTTTTATAAGAAAAATGTTCGTACACAAACACATAACATTTCATATACGTAACCACCAATTAACCGATAAGCCCCTACTCCACACGCTCAATCTTAGCACCAATAGCACGTAAACGTTCATCAATATTTTCGTAACCACGATCTATTTGTTCAATATTCTGAATGGTAGATGTTCCTTTTGCTGAAAGTGCAGCAATAAGTAACGATACACCTGCACGAATATCTGGTGATGTCATGGTGGTTGCTTTTAAAGTCGATTTAAAATCGTGACCAATAACGGTTGCTCTATGCGGATCGCACAGTATAATTTTAGCGCCCATATCAATCAGTTTATCAACGAAAAACAAACGGCTTTCAAACATTTTTTGGTGTACTAAAACACTACCTCTAGCCTGCGTTGCTACAACCAAAATAATACTTAATAAATCGGGAGTAAATCCTGGCCAAGGCGCATCAGAAATGGTTAAAATAGAACCATCAATAAAACTTTGTATTTCGTACCCATCAGTATGAGCTGGAATATGAATATCGTCGCCTTGTTTTTCAACCGTAATACCTAATTTTCTAAATACGTTAGGTATCACACCTAAATCATTCCAAGACACATTAGTAATAGTTAATTCACTTTTAGTCATGGCTGCTAAACCAATCCAACTCCCAATTTCAATCATATCTGGAAGCATGGTATGCTCTGTTCCTCCTAAACTTTCAACACCATCAATAATTAACATATTAGAACCAACACCGCTAATTTTAGCGCCCATTCTATTCAGCATTTTACATAATTGCTGTAAGTAAGGCTCGCAAGCTGCGTTATAAATAGTGGTTTGTCCTTTTGCTAAAACGGCTGCCATAACAATATTTGCAGTACCAGTAACCGATGCTTCTTCAAGAAGCATATAAGTTCCTGTTAAATATTCGGCTTCAACACCGTAAAACTGATCTTCTTTACTGTATCTAAACTTAGCACCTAGTTTTATTAAACCTTCGAAATGGGTATCTAAACGACGACGACCAATTTTATCGCCTCCAGGCTTCGGAATATATCCTTTTCCAAAACGTGCTAATAAAGGGCCCACAATCATAATAGAACCACGTAAACCGCGTCCGTCTATTTTAAATGCATCCGATTCTAAATATTCTAAATCAAGATCGTCTGCCTGAAATGTATATGTATTTCGAGATAACTTCTCAATTTTTACACCCAGTTTCTTTAATAAACTAATTAGTTTATTAACATCAACAATGTCTGGAATATTATTAATTGTAACCAGTTCTTGTGTTAGTAGAACTGCACATAAAATTTGTAAAGCTTCGTTTTTTGCACCTTGGGGCTGAATGCTCCCTTTTAATTGGTGACCACCTTCAATTTTAAATGTTCCCATGTAGATTTAGTAGCGTTTTCTTTGGCGATTATTAGAGTTGTTCTTTTTAGAATGTCCTCCTTTTTTATTTGAATTGTTGCTATATTTTGTTTTTGTACGAAGTAAACTAGTAGATTCTGATAAAGCTTCTTCTGAGTTTCTTAAATCTATTTTCCCTTTTGAAAGTTCAAATAAATGACCATAAATCACTTCATCTTCAACAGTGTCTTTATTCCAATTTAAAAAACACTTTTTCATGTGATTTGCAATGGTATACGTTAAAGCTTCTTTAAGCTCGCCATCTTCCCATGTATTTGCAACATCAATCATGGTTTTTATATTGTTTCCGTAAAAACGGTATTTAGGAAAATTCTGTGGATACTCTAAAGGCTCTGGACGCTCTTCATAAATTTCCTTTGTAGGTATAGGATACGGTGAATCTACATCTAATTCAAAATTAGACATAATAAAAAGCTGATCCCAAAGTTTATGCTGAAAATCTGGAACGTCTCTTAAATGCGGTTGCATATTACCCATTACCGAAATAATAGCTTTAGCTAACTTTTCGCGTTCTTCCTTTGTTTCTCTGCTTTTAGCGTGATTAATCATTTTCTGCATGTGTCTTCCATATTCTGGAATGATTAAATGCTCACGCTCTGTGTTATATTCTAAATCGTCTATCAAAATTTATAGTGTAGAGTTAAATGTTTCTGCATGTAGTTATTATGCCTGCGCAAAATACAAAAAAAAAGGAATTGTTCTATATATAAATTCTAACTTGTTAAAATTAATAATCAATTTACTTATAGAGATAAATAAAATTAAGATTATGTACTATAATCATTACTCTATCCATGTCATTTTCCAATCTTTAATTTCCCATTTTGTATCATTCTTTCCTAAAAAAACTTCTCCTCCTTCATACCCAATTCTAAAAAACACTTGAACGCTATCTTTTGATTTATTAAATGACATTTTATAAATTTCTGGGTGTGTTTCTAAATACCAATGATTCCCCCAATGTCCATGAAAAAATTGTAAATAATTATTAAGGAATTCATATCTCAATTGCTTCTCTTCTTGAGTATGAGCAATAAATTCGTATGTTCCTAAAAAGCAATTAATAGCATCTTCATAATCCTCATTTAAATATAATGTATTAATTGTATCATTATTTATTTTTGGTCTAAATTCCGTAATAGTATTAAATTCATTATTAGATTGCTCTCTAAATTTATCATCATAATTTATACTATCTTGAATTATATAATATGAAATATCTTTATAAATATCGTTACCCCATTCAGAATTACTAATTCTTTCTAATGCCCAGGGACTATACATTTCCTTATAAACATCATAAATATCCTGTAAAGAATCAGGTATAACTGTACTTGGCTCAAATTCATTTTTCCAATTATCCAATATATCTTTTAAACAATCTTTACAAGATTTATTATACGCAGAAACCAATTTATTCTTAATTAATTCTGAATCAGGATTTAAATTACACTCATTAATATTATCATTTGAATTAGTACACCCAATAATTATTAAAGAAATAATTAGTAATACTAGTGTTTTTCTTTGCTTATTCATCATTTACTTAAATTAATTAAAAAATTTTATTTAATAGTAAGATGTAAAAAAGACAAAAAGGTTGCGCAAAAAAACCTACAAACTTATAACGCCTTCAACCTTTTCTGTAACTTCCTTGTATTTATCTATTACCGCATCTGGGTTTTTCATTAAAACATTAATAGATATACTCGTGTATTTTCCGTTTTTAGATTCCTTTTTTTGTATAACGGCTCCTATATTATTAAATAAGGCTTCAACTAATGCTATTTTTTCTTTGTCAGATTTCACAATAAATTTATACAAATACGCTGATGGCCAAACGGCTGTATCGTATAATTGTGCTTTTAATTTTTTGTAAAATTCTTCCGAATTTGGAGGTGTACTCATTATGCTTTTTTATATGCTACAAATATACTATTTTCATTTATGTTGTTACTGTACTTTTTTTATTAGGGCACAATATTCACACAATATTAACTATTTGGTATAGATGTTTTCACTAGTATTTTTTTTATCGGTGTTAAATTCCGAATTTTACAGCTAAATTATACGCATTGAACAGCAAAAAGATTGTTATTACAGGAGGTCCAGGTACTGGAAAAACTTCAATTATTAATGAATTGAAAAATCAAAATCATTATTGTTTTGATGAAGTTATTAGAGAATTAACTTTAGAGGCTAAAAATGATGTGGAAGCAGACTCGCAAATTTCAAACCCCATTGCATTTGTAAACGATCCGTTAGATTTTAATACCAAATTATTAAATGGTAGGTTAAATCAATTTAAGCAGGCTCTTGATTTAAATGAATCGCTCGTTTTTTTTGATCGTGGAATTCCTGATGTTTTAGCATACATGGATTTTTTTAATCAAGAATACAGTGAAGAATTCTTAAAAGTATGTGATACGAATAGATATAATCATATTTTTTTACTACCGCCTTGGAAAGCTATTTATAAAACTGACAATGAACGATTTGAAACTTTTGAAGAAGCCATTGAAATTCATGAGGCATTAAAACAAGTTTATAAAAAATTAGCTTATAATATTACTGAAGTTCCTTTTGGAACTATTGAAAAACGTATTGATTTCATATTAAACAATATTTAAAATATTTTTTTGGAGCATCCCATTAACATATTAGAACGCTACTGGAAATTCACAGCCTTTAGACCCAATCAAGAAGCTATTATAAACGCTGTTCTTGAAGGCGAAGACACCTTTGCTTTATTGCCTACTGGTGGCGGAAAATCGTTATGTTTTCAAATACCTGCTTTAGCAAAAAAAGGTATTTGTATTGTTGTTTCGCCTCTTATTGCCTTAATGAAAGACCAAGTAGAATCTCTTAATAACAAAGGGATTAAAGCTATGGCACTTACTAGTGGTATTTCATACAGTCAATTAGACACGCTTTTAGATAATTGTATTTACGGAAATTATAAGTTTTTATACCTCTCGCCCGAACGTTTACAACAAGAGTTGGTACAGGAACGCATTAGGCAAATGAATGTAAATTTAATTGCTGTTGATGAAGCACATTGTATTTCACAATGGGGAAGCGATTTTAGACCTGCTTACAAAAACATTGTTTTATTACGCCAATTACAACCTAGCGTTAATGTTATTGCATTAACAGCTTCGGCAAAACCAGAAGTTGTAAACGATATTGTAAAAGAACTCGATTTTATTAATCCAAAAATATTTAAACACTCCTTTTACAGACCCAATTTAGGCTATATGGTTTTTCATGAAGATGATAAACATTACCGATTGGAAACTATTTTAAAGAAATACAAAGCGTCTTCTATTGTTTATGTTAGAAACAGAAAATCTACCATAGAAATTAGTTCATTTTTAGAATCTAAAAACATATCTGCAACCTTTTATCATGGAGGACTCGCTAATAATGATAAAGATAGCAATATGAATGATTGGATACATAACAAAAAACAAGTTATGGTAGCCACCAATGCCTTTGGAATGGGCATTGACAAACCCGATGTTAAAACCGTTATTCATTTAAATTTACCCGAAAGTATTGAAAGTTACTTTCAAGAAGCGGGTCGCGTGGGGAGAAATGGAGACAAAGCCTTTGCCGTTATTTTAAAGAATAATAGCGATGAAGTTTTGGTTAAAAATCAATTTTTAAGTGTTTTACCCACTGTCGATTTTGTTAAGCAAGTATATAGAAAACTTTGTAACTATTTTCAAATATCTTATGGTGAAGGCGAATATTTAACATTCGATTTTGATTTCAATTCCTTTTGTAAAACATACAAGTTCTCTAGTGTTTTATGTTATAATGCTTTACTATTACTAGACAGAAATAGTATTATCTCCCTATCTAAACAGTTTAAAAACAAAGTATCAGTACAATTTATTACATCAAATGCATCGCTTTTTAATTATCTAGACACACATCAAGATTACAATATTATAGTAAAATCTATACTTCGTATGTATGGTGGTATTTTTGATCATGAAACAAGCATTAACCTATTTAAAATAGTAGAAAAAGCATCTGTAAAAGAAAATATTATAATTAGCACCTTACAACAATTAGAAAAAGATGGTGTTATAACCCTTCATTTATCTAAAACCGATGCACAAGTTACATTCATTCAACCGCGTGAAGATGACAAAACCATCAACCGAATTGCATCAATTATAGAACAACAAAACCAACTAAAACAACAGCAAGTTAAAGCCATACTTAATTATGTTGAAAATGATTCGGTTTGTAAAAGCATGCAACTCCTCGCCTATTTTGGAGAAAAAGACATGAAACCCTGTGGTATTTGCTCGGTTTGTATAAGTTCAAAAAAAAGTACTAAGCCTAAAAACATAAGTACACTAAAAAATCGTATTATAGAATTATTAGAAAATGGCGATTTATCGTCTAGAGAAATCACCACTAAGTTAGATGCATCAGAAGAAGATATAAAAAAAGTTATAAAACTATTGTTAGAGCATAACATTGTTTCTATAACAAAAACAAACACTTTTAAATTAAGTCATTTATAAAATTAAATATCTGACAGAATAAAATAAACACAAGAAAATGAAAGATTTAAGAATTGTATTCATGGGTACGCCCGATTTTGCAGTTACTATATTAAAAGCACTCGTAGAAAATAAATATAATATTGTTGGTATTATTACAGCACCCGATAAACCTGCTGGAAGAGGTCGTAAACTAAACGAGAGTGCCGTTAAACAATATGCAAAAACTCAAAATCTAAATATATTACAACCAACAAATTTAAAGAACGAAGCTTTTTTAGAAGAATTAAAAGCACTTAATGCAAACCTCCAAATAGTTGTTGCCTTTAGAATGTTGCCAAAAGTTGTTTGGCAAATGCCTGAATATGGAACATTCAATTTACATGCCTCCTTATTACCAAACTACCGTGGCGCAGCACCAATTAATTGGGCTATTATAAATGGTGAAACAAAAACAGGTGTTTCAACCTTTTTTATAGATGAAAAAATTGATACCGGTGAAATGATTTTACAAGAAGATATATTAATTGATTCTGAAGAAAACGCAGGAAGTTTGCATGACAAATTAATGCACCTAGGAAGTGGGCTTGTTTTAAAAACCGTAGCTTTAATTGAAAAAGGTTCTGTAAAAAAAACGCCGCAAGAAGAAAATGCAGAAACAAGAACCGCCTATAAGCTTAATAAAGACAATTGTAAAATTAATTGGAACGACAACATAGATCATATATATAATATGATTCGTGGTTTAAGTCCATATCCTGCTGCTTGGTGTACCTTAATTAATGGAAATGACGAATTAGCCATTAAAATTTATGCCGCTAAAAAGGAGACTTTTAATCACTCATTAATTAATGGTAGTATTATTTCTACGAAGAAAGAATTAAAAGTAGCAGTAACAAATGGTTACATAATTATTGAAGAAATTAAGCTTCCTGGAAAAAAATTAATGGATATAAAATCATTATTAAATGGGTATGCATTTGAAGCTGATGCAAAAATGCTCTAAACCCTTATTAACAGTGATATCTTTAAAAACCCGACGAAATACACTACCTTTATTAACAAAAGCATTAAGTTATTAACAATACTGGGGATTTCCCTTGCTATTACTTGCGTGGTAGCATAATCCGTATAAATTTGTAGTAGGATTTAACAAAAAGTTTAACCAATTTATTAATAATTAAATTTTACATTATGAACAAAACAGATTTAATCGATGCAATGGCAGAACACGCAGGAATTACTAAAGCTGCTGCAAAAAAAGCTTTAGAGTGTGCAATCATTGAAATTGAAGGAGCTTTACAAAAAGGTAACAGAGTTTCTTTAGTAGGATTTGGATCTTGGTCAGTTTCTAAAAGAGCTGCAAGAGAAGGAAGAAACCCTCAAACTGGTGCTACAATAAAAATTAAAGCTAAAAACGTTGTTAAGTTTAAAGCTGGATCTGATTTATCAAGTGCAGTAAACTAAGTTTTACTTCTTAATAATTCAAAAAAAGCCTTCAATTACTTGAAGGCTTTTTTATTTAATATTAGTAAAACAGTTGTGTATTTAATAAATAAATATTAGATTTAGTTACTAAATATTCAAATTATGGTAACATCAAAACCTAAAAAAGGTGATTTACTTATTGCAGAACCTGCAATAATTGGCGATGTTTCTTTTAATCGCTCTATTGTATTATTAGCAGACCACTCGGAGGAAGGCTCTATAGGTTTTATACTAAATAAACCTCTAGAATACACTATAAATGATTTAGTTCCAGAAGTAAAAGCTTCATTTAAAGTTTATAATGGTGGTCCTGTAGAACAGGATAATTTATACTTTATTCATAAAATACCACACTTAATTCCTAACAGTATAGAAATTTCTTTAGGTATTTTTTGGGGTGGCGATTTTAGTAAAGTAGCCGAACAAATAGCTAACAAAACCATAAAAGAAAATGACATTCGTTTTTTTCTGGGCTATTCTGGTTGGGATATCAATCAATTAAAAGAAGAGCTAAATGCGCATTCTTGGGTTGTGACAAAAAATATTTATAAAAAAGAAATTATAGAAAAGGATTATGAATCCTTTTGGAAAGAAAAAATGTTAGAATTTGGTGGCGAATACAGCATTTGGTCTAATGCACCAGAAAATCCAAGTTTTAATTAATTCAATCTAATTTTTATATTTAATTTTTGTAATAAACTTTTAGCAACCTCGTTTGTAAATTTCTTTTTTCTATATTTTGTTACAGATTGAACACCTACAATAACATTAGTTATAAAAATTTCATCTGATTTTTGAATTTCAAAAGGAGAAATAGATTCTTCTACAAGTTCGTATTCTGGAATCGTTTTTATTATATCAATAAGTTGCTTTCTCATAACACCTTTTAAACAACCGTCAATAATTGGTGGTGTTTTTATAGTGTTTCCTTTTACTAAAAACACATTTCCGTTAAGCGCTTCAACAACTTTTTTATCTGTATTTAAAACAAAACAGTTATGTAAATTGTTTTCATTCGCATAAATACTCCCAACAACATTTAGAGCTTTATTATTCGTTTTTAAGGTTGATAATAACGTTGGTGACACATAAAAATCTTTAAACAAATCTACTTCGTAAAAATCTTCATTAAGCACATATATATCATTATCATGAGGTTTTGTTGTAATAAAAAAACTCACATTGTTTGTACTAGGTAAATATAAACCGCCTTCTTCTCTAAATACTGTTAGCTTAATTCTTGAAGATGCTGTAGCTAATTCATTAGATTCTAATGTTTTTTTAATTTGATCTTCTAAAAATTCCATGGTAAAATTCATAGGAATTTCCATGCGCATAATTCTCATAGAAGCCATCAATCTAAAATAATGATCTTCCCAAAACAACAAGTTGCCGTTTAATACTTTTATAGTTTCAAAAAGAGCATCACCATATGCTAAGCCTCTATTTTGAATAGATAACAGTGCGTTATCTTCTAATATATTTCCATTAAAATTTGTCATAAAAAAAACCCATTCTTATTATTAATTAAGAATGGGCAAATATACTTTAAAAAATATTTATAAATTTAAGCTGAACCTAATACTTGCTTTAAACTAGAAATTTGATTTCCCCAAAGCATTTTAGATTCATCAACCTCATCTTCTTCAGCAAAATCTGTAATCATTAAAGACACATCTTTAGTTATTTCATCAACTTGAATTCTAATTTCAAAATAACATTGTAAACCTTCCTCATCATCATCAATCCATCTAAATTTAACACGTTCTCCACTTTTTTTACTTAAAAGTTTAGCTTTTTCTTCACTATCATCCCAAATAAAAGTAAACAACTCACCTCTTGAATTAACATTATCTGAGAACCATTCGGATAAACCAGACGGTGTAGATATATATTGATATAACAGTTGAGGAGATGCGTGAATAGGGAATTCTATATCAAATCTAATTTTATCGTCCATAAGTACTTTTAGTTTATGTTGCCAATATATACATTAATTAAGAATGTATAACAATAATTTTAATAATATTTTATTGTTGTATTGTTTGTGTAAAACAATAATGTTTTTATATTTGCAGCCTTGAAATTATGGCGAGGTAGCTCAGCTGGTTAGAGCGTCGGATTCATAACTCGGAGGTCGCGGGATCGTGCCCCGCTCTCGCTACAAGGTAAACCCAAGATTAAAAATCTTGGGTTTTTTATTTTGCGAAAACATAGCTAAAACATTCTGAATCTTAATATTTGTACATCTTAAATGGGTGTAAATGGTATTAAAAGTCATTATACTTCAACGAATTCGTTTGAAGCAGGCAAACCACATGCCTAAAAAGAACATTTGAACCTTTTTCGACCTTGCATTTAATAAGGTAGTCACAAGCTAGTAATCTTAATAATGGCTAAAAAGTATTAAAAGCTTACCCCTTATTAATGCAATTGTTGTAAGAAACTGGCATATTGAGAATTGTTTGGATACAATTGAACTAGTTTTATCAAAATGTTTTTAGCTTTTTCTGCTTGGTTGTATTTTGAATAATGGTAAGCTAAGGCATATAAAATACTTTCATTATTGTTATCGAGCTTTAATCCTTTAATAAGACTATTTTCAGCATTATTTCTGTCTTGATTTTTATCATAAAGCAAACTAAGATTATAATAAACCCGAATATTATCTGGCATTTTTTCAATAGCCTTTTCTAATTGTTCTATAGCTTCGTCCGTCTTGTTTAACTCTGCATAAAATAACCCTAATGAATAATAAGTCTGTCCAAATTCAGGTTCTAGCTCTATTATCGTTTTAAAAGCTTCCTCTGCTTTAGTATAATCTTTGTGAATATAGTACAAATTTGCTAAAGTGAAACGAACTTGATTATTAATATTATCTATTTCCAAAGCACTTTCATACCCTGCAATCCCATTTTCAATATCACCTTGTTTTAAATAATAGTTTGCTCTTTTTATACGCCCTCCTACAAAATCTGAATTGGTACTTAAATTTGTAAAAAATTCTTTCTTAACTTTTTGATAAAGATCTTTATATGCTTCTGGAATCAAACTATCATTTAAACTCCCTAATCCATAAAATGCTTTAATTCTTATACTTCTTTTTGGGTCTTTTAAAAGCGGTAAAAACGAGCTCATGTAATCTATATTATTAATGCTACTTAAAACATCTAATGTTGCTCCTCTAACTAAAGGAGACTCATCATTGAGTAATTTTATATATTGGTTTATGTAATTATTTGCACTATAATTTGATAAGGCTTTTGCAGCAGAGGCTCTAGCCATCTCTACCTGAGTTGTATCATTTATAAGTTCTAACAATCCATTTTCTGCATGTGGATGTCCTGTAATACCTGCAGCAAGCTTTTCTGAAAAATGTGTAGAGTCTACTTCTCCATATAATTTTTTAAATTCTGTCCATGCCCATTTATCATCTTTATCTTTATGACATCCAACGCAAGCATTAGGCGTTCCGTATTTTAAACTAAGATCTGGCCTTGGTATTCGAAAACTATGGTCTCTTCTAAAATCATTACCCATATAGTATTTTCCTGGCATATGGCAATTTATACACATAGTTCCTTTTGTATCCATTTCGTGAAAATGATGCTTTAGTGTATTATATTTTTCTGAGTCATGACATTGGGTACATAAAGCATTACCCTCAAATTTCAATTTTAAAGAATGTGAATTATGGCAGTTATTACAGGCAACATCATTCTTATACATTTTACTTTGCACAAACGACCCATACACATAATCTTCATCTAAAATTTGGCCGTCTGGATAATAAATGGGCGCTTCTATCAATTGAGGAAAATAATGATCCAGCATAGTGCCTTCAAAATTAAAGGCTTCAGAAAACTGTTCTCGCCTCATATGACACCTAGCACATTGGTCAACTAACTCTTTAGAAGTCGTTTCTAAGGTCATTTGCATAGTTTCAGAATCCTTATAAGTAGCTCCTAATCGCTTTACATCTTCCACATGTTGCTTTCCTGGTCCGTGGCAGGCTTCACAGTTTACATTTATAATTGCATATTTTGTGTTATAGCCATGTGTTTCTTGATTATAATTTTTTCTTACATTGGTTGAATGGCAATCCGAGCACATATTGTTCCAGTTCAAACCTCCTCGAGACCAATGCAACCATTCTGAATGCACTACTTTAAAATCTGGATATAAGTCAAACCACTTATTTTTAACTGAATCCCAAGCTGTTCTTAAACATTGAAAATGTCCGTTAGGGAACTTAACAATATATTGTTGAAGAGGAGTTATCCCAAAGGTATAAATAATCTTGTAATCATGATATTGCCCATCGGGACCTTCTGTGTTTACAAAAAAACTATTCCCTTTTTTATAAAAATGTGAAGTAATACCTTGACTAGTGAATTTCTCTCCATCAAAATTAGCTAAAACAGAAAGACTGTCTGCCAATTGCATAGCCTTATCATGATGAGAACCTTTCCAATCAATGTATTGTTTTTGATGACATTCCTTGCAATTATTATCTCCTAAAAAATGACTATCTGGAATTTCTTTTGTAGATGTAAAGACGTCATTATTCTGACTTATGTATTCTTGTTTTACATCATTCTTACATCCAAAAAAAATATATCCAATTATTAAAGAAGTTATAAGAATTCTCATGGTTAATGTAAAATTACATAAATAATAATCATTATTTTATGATTTAAAGTAAAATATCCAATCTGTTTTCTATTTAAATATATTCTATATAATATATTTTCTAATCATTAAATTATAATTCATATTTTAAAAACATATCGACTCAGTTTAAAAAAATGTAATCTCTTATTTATTAGTCCATATATATTTCACCTCATTATAAAACGTCTATTAACTATATAGAATTATACTCCTCTAAAATACATGTATTACGCTATTTGATTTACTAAATTCTCTCATTTTTATTGATATCCATTTTTTTAAAAAACTTAATAAAAAATGTATTTCATCGATTTTTTTTGCGTTTCATGGAGTTTATTCAAATATTGTTCTATATTAGCAGCCGTAAATTGTTATAATCTCATAATCTCATGAAAAAAATCACCTGCCTTAGTGTGATAATGCTATTAATTGCACAATTAAGTTTCTCTCAAAGTCAAGATGAACAAAAAGCAGAAAAGTATTTATCCATTAAAAAGGAACTTACTTTTACTTTTAAAGTTAATAACCGTTCTGAATTGGATGCCTATACCAAAGACTTATCTATTGTTAATTTCGATGCTAAAACAAAAACTGTTACAGCATGGGCTAACGAAAATCAGTTTAGAGTGTTTCAATCTAAAAACATTTCTTTTAAAGTTCCTACAAGCGAAAATGAAGTAGATCCTAAT